>CAYJPI010000396.1:0-2249 GCA_964372005.1 uncultured Oscillospiraceae bacterium
ATGGCGAGGGATAGAGATTTTCGTGGGCTTTTCGCCGTCGTGTCCGATCCCGTTGATGCGCTGTGCCGAGTAGCATATCTCGAAAGCAATCGCAATGAAAACGGCGAATATGATTTTGCAGGGCTAAGACCCGAGCAGGTTCAAGGCTATGGGCTGGGCGTAATGAATGCGCGCGCGGCATACTATGCAAAGAACGATCCTCGTTTCGATACATTTTTGAAGGAAGGGCGTGCGTTCGGTCCGCATGGTGAGCATCTTGTCATAGCGAACTCGATTGAAAATTATGATGATGATATAAGTAAGGAACTAACCGCGCTCTCCGTGAAAGCGAACATAAAGACGAGGGAGACCGGCTTTAAACCGTATATTGCGCCGGCGCTCTCATCGGGGGCGATATCGCTAGCGCTTACTCTTAGAGGTGAGTGGCATTACAGCGCGATACCCATCGGGGAGGTATATTTCGGCTGCAAGAATCGCTTTACCGAAAGAGGGCTTGAAAATGAAATGATCGATTGCATCCCCGATGATCTATATGAAAGGCTACAATTCGCATACGATGAGCTGAACAACTTGCAAAGGAGGTAGACGCGCATGTATGAATTAAAGCAGGCGATTAACAACACATATTACATTGCGAGTCCGTCCAAATGCGGAATATATGTATCGGATGGCGAGGCTATTCTCATCGACTCGGGGAATGATAAGGAAGCGGGAAGGAAGATTAACCAGCATATAAATGCGCAAGGGTGGACGCTTAAAACTATCATAAATACGCATGCGAACGCCGACCATATCGGCGGCAATGCATTTTTAACGAGCCGCACGGGCGCAAGCGTTCGCGCAAATGGCATGGAGCAAGCGCTCACTTTGCATCCGTTTTTGTCACCTGCGCTTCTTTACGGAGGATATCCGCCGAAGGCATTGCAAACAAAATTTCTACTCGCACAGGCAACCGATGATGTAGAGCCAATAGGCAATGACCTTAAAGTGCAGACTTTCCCCTTGCCCGGCCATTTTCTTGACATGGTCGGCGTAAGAACACCGGATGATGTTGTGTTTTTAGCCGATGTAGTGTTTGATGAAGCAATAATAGAAAAATATCATGTTAATTTCTTGTTTGATATCGGCGCTTACCTTAAAGCGCTCGATGATGTTGAGAAGATGGAAGCGGCCTTGTTCATACCCGCGCATAGCGAACCTACACAGGACATTCGCCCGCTCGTGCGCGCCAACAGGGACAAGGTACACGAGATAATCGAACTGCTACTGGGCTTTTGTAAGGATGGGATGACGACGGAGAATATCGTGAAGGAGCTGTTCACGCATTATAATCTTACGATGTCATTGACACAGCATGTGCTTATAGGAAGCACGGTTAAGTCCTACCTTTCTTACCTTGTGGATGACAAGCGACTTGAAATTGACTTTGCGGATAACCTGCTAATTTGGAAGAGGACATAAGTTTTGCGGTTTATTCATAAAATACGTTAAAATTTGGCAATATTCGCATTGGTGCGCCTTGCAATTTAATATTGGACGGCGTATAATAATACAAAAGGGTTTGAACACAAGGGAAGAATGTGTTCTAAAAATAAGGGAAAAAAGTAAGGGAGAGGGAAAATGGAATCAATTCAATCACAAATGAAGATGGCGCTATCGGAATTGTTCCATGCGGCGCGAGCATTGAAGCCGGGTGACATCATCGTAGTTGGATGTTCTACCAGTGAGGTTGTGGGCAACCTTATCGGCACTACATCGAGCCAAGAGGTGGCACGAGCGATCATGGATGTGCTATTGCCTGAGGTAAGGCAAAGAAATTTGCATTTAGCCGTGCAGTGTTGCGAGCATCTTAACCGTGCGCTGGTTGTGGAAGAGGAAACGATGAACAAGTTTGACTTCCAAGAGGTATGGGTGCGCCCACAACTGCATGCAGGCGGTGCTATGGCTGTGGAGGCAACGAAGGCCTTTAATAAGCCACGAATGGTGGAGAACATTGCCTCGAAGGCTACAATAGGCATCGACATCGGCGATACATTCATAGGGATGCATTTGCGCCCCGTGGTTGTGCCCGTACATACGTCGCACAGGCGCATAGGACAAGCGCATTTGAGCATGGCCTACACCCGTCCCAAGTACATCGGTGGCGAAAGAGCGGCCTATGACGGGATCGAGAAAAACGAAAACGTCGAGCTTGTCCAAGCTCGCGCGTAGGGGGAGTACGCCAAGGGGCGCTGTCCCGTGGACCCGGC
>CAYJPI010000397.1:0-2242 GCA_964372005.1 uncultured Oscillospiraceae bacterium
GGGGGGGGGGAGGGTGGTTTTTAGGGAAAGTTCATCATTGAGTTCATCATGTGGAATACAATGGCGCGAGAAAGCAATGAAAACAAGAGAAAACATGCATCGAATATACATCATTAAACACATAAGAAAAGCGGAAAACAATTAAAATAACAGCTTGCAAGAAAAGACAAAATAATGTACAGTTAATATATATTTTCGAGTGCTTAACTATGAAGTTCAATCTATCAAAAGAAACTCAATACATTTGAAGGAGAAAAATCAAATGGAAAAGACTAATACGAAGAAGCGCATATTGGTTATTGGTGTAGCGGCGGTAGTAGTGGCTATTATTGTGATTTTGCTGGCTGTTGTGATTCCTTCAAGCAGATATAATGAAGCTATGCGTTTGATGGAAACCGGGGAGTACGATCAAGCGATTGTTGCATTCAGTGAATTGGGGAATTATAGCGATAGTAACGAAAAAGTCAATGAGAGTAAATACAGGCAAGCGGAAGAGTGCGTCACAAACGGCGATTATTTACGCGCAATTGAAATCTTTGAAGAGCTGGCGGGGTATGGGGATAGCGAAAATAAGATAGAAGAAGCGCACGGGTTTATGAATGAAGAAAAGTATCAACAAGCAATGAAATATATCGAGCAAAGCAATGACCGACAAGCAATTGCTTTATTGGTGGATATCGGAGATTACAAAAATAGTATAGAAATCGTTACTCCCCTACTTGTTTCCACAAACGCAAAAACAATTTCGGCGGATAGCTACTATACTGTTGGGATTAAATCGAATGGGGAGGCAATTTCGTCGGGAGATGACGAGTATGGCAAGAGTGATGTATGGGGATGGACGGACGTTGTGTCAGTTTCTGCGGCCATATATCATTCTGTAGGCTTAAAAGCGGACGGCACTGTAGTTTCCACAGGCTTAAAAGATGATAACCGACGTGATGTGGAAGAATGGGAAGATATAGTGGCAATTTCTGCAGGCAGTTTTCATACCGTTGGCCTAAGAGCGGACGGGACAGCAATAGCAGTGGGAGCAAATGATGATGGGGAGTGTAGTTTAGAGGAGTGGAACAATATCATATCAATCTCTGCCGGCACATTTTCAACTGTTGGATTAAGGTCTGACGGAACAGTGGTGGCGGTTGGGCTTAATAATCAAGGAAACTGCAATGTGCATGATTGGGTGGATATAGTGGCAATCGATACAGGGTCTGAGCACACTGTCGGATTAAAATCCGATGGCACGGTAGTTGCCGTTGGACACAACCGGGTAGGTGAGCTTGATGTTGAAAATTGGAGTGACATCATGGCTATCAGTACGGGGGAAACGCATACTGTTGGGCTAAAATCCGATGGTAGCGGCGGACGGATTTGAACCGCCGACACTCCGGGTATGAATGTAGGTGATGGGGTAACAGGGGAGTGTAGCGCATAGCTCATAAACCCTTGTGGCATCTGATAAAATTGCATTTTACGGCCTTGTTCAATCGTTTCTTTGCATTTCGTCCATTTACCTCATATGATGACTCAATGATGATGCTTTGATGTGTGTATGAAGTTTCATAACGCCTGCATAAACACTATCGCTCTATGTTGCATGAAAATCAAGTTATACATTGCGGCCTTGGAGCAAATCGTTTGTGTCATGTAAACGTCATTTCTTGTTAACTCTGTAAATTCAACCCCCAGACACATTTTACTTGACATTATCAAAATTCCAAGCTAACATCACACACCACCGGAGAAATAACGCAAAATCAAAGGAGGAAATGATGTTATGCAAAAAGTCACTAAACAAAAGAACGGGAGATATCAACGAAGCATTGTAATAGGTCACGATGCGGATGGGAAAGTACAACGCAAGTTCTTCACCGCCAAAACCCAACGCGAGCTTGATTCCAAGATTGCCGAGTTCAAGACTAATCAGGCGAAGGGTGTTCCTGTTGTCAATTCGTCGGTGACCTTCGCGCAAATGTCCGTGCTATGGCTCGAACAGTACAATCCGTTGGTCGGGCTTACACGTCGCAAGCGATGCGAAACCGTTGTCGCAAAGAACTTAAACCCAATAATCGGCTCATTGAGACTAAAAGACATCCGTAAAATGCACTTGCAGGGGATTATCAACGAGATGGTACAGAGTGGTTATGCTGAGAAAACCATGTCGGAGTTGAAGCAGATTGCTTGTCAAGTGCTCGACATGGCTGTTGATAATGATATGATTGCTCGCAATCCGTTCACCACG
>CAYJPI010000398.1:0-2225 GCA_964372005.1 uncultured Oscillospiraceae bacterium
CATTTCGCCTATCACCACTCGAGCATGTCGAAGAGGATTTGCAGGAATTGAAGGCATCGGGCTATCCCGTGAAGCGCATTTTTCTCGTAAACGGTGAGCCATTCGTGCTTTCTACAGAGAAACTTGTCGCGATCGGGGAGCTTATTGCAAAGTACCTTCCAGAAATCGAAACGATTACATGTTATGCGTCAATCAAGAGTTTGAAGAGCAAGAGCGTGGAGGATTTGAAGCGACTAAAAGCGCTCAAGTATGATGAATTGCACATTGGACTTGAGTCGGGATATGATCCCGTT
Organism: uncultured Oscillospiraceae bacterium; assembly: GCA_964372005.1. Lineage (GTDB taxonomy): Bacteria > Bacillota > Clostridia > Christensenellales > CAG-138 > CAYPKG01. Next base: position 294 of record CAYJPI010000398.1, read on the forward strand.
GTTGCGCAGATGAACAAGGGCTTTACGATTTCCGAAGCCTACGAGAATATACAGAAACTCGTGGACGCAGGGATGAAGTGGGATGCGATCATCATGCTCGGCGCGGCAGGTAAGGGCAAAGGCGAGGTGCATATCGAGGAGACCGCAAAGCTCCTCAACAAGTACCCACCCTACCTCGTGTCGATGATGACGACGTCGGTTATGGAGAATACGCCGCTCGCCGATATGCGCGACGATGGGTCGTTCATCGAGTGTACGGAGCGCGAAAAACTCGAGGAGGAAAAGCAACTTTTGCGCGCACTCACCTGCACGGATGCCTTTTTCTTCGGGGCGCATAATTACAATCTCATCCCCATAAACGCCCCAATGTCGCGGAAAGATGAGATTATCGCCGCGATCGATGCACAGATGGCGCGCATCCCTGCAAGAAAATTGGACAGCGTAATCCCAAGGGCGAGCATATAGGAGGTCATCATGAAAAAGACAATTTTACTCACAGGTGCGACGGATGGCATCGGCCTTGAAACGGCAAAACAACTCGCGAGTGAAGGGCATGTTCTGCTACTTCACGGTCGAAGTGAAGAGAAGCTCGAGCGCGTAAAAACCGACTTGCTCGTGCTTTATCCCAATGCGAAAATCGATTCGTTTGCAGCGGATTTCGCATCGCTTGAAGATGTGCATCGCATGGTGAAAAACATCAAGCTCGCGCATTCGCGCATCGATGTAATTATTAACAATGCAGGGATTTTTATCACGGATTCCACGCGCACCAAGGACGGGTTCGATGTGCGTTTTTGCGTGAACACCATCGCGCCCTACATCATCACAAAAGGGCTATGGTCACTTCTTGACGGCACGAGCCGCATTATCAACCTTTCATCGGCGGCACAAGCTCCGTTTGACTTGTCTGTAATCAAGCAAGGCGCACCGCTTTCGCATGACCAAGCATATGCCATGAGCAAACTCGCCCTTACGATGTGGACGATGAAGCTCGCCGAAATGCATCCGAATGGGCCGATGCTCGTGGCAGTCAACCCCAAATCCTTCCTCGGAAGCAAGATGGTGAAGCAAGCCTACGGGCGCGAAGGCTACGATCTACGCATCGGCGCGGACATCCTCGTTCGTGCGTCGCTGTCCGACGAATTCCAAAATGCAAGCGGGAAATACTTCGATAACGACCGCGGAACGTTTGCAAAAGCCCATCCCTTCGCGTACGATGAAGCGGCGCAAGATGAGCTGGTTAGGTGGTTGGATTCGTTGTGAGGGGGGTGACGGGGTTGGTTTTCAAGCGTGATTATGCGATAGTGTTTATGCAACTGCACTGAAACTTCATACACGCATCAAAGCATCATCATTTGGTCATCATGAGAGGGAAAGGTGCGAAAAGTGATAAAGAGATTGCACAAGGGATCAAAATGCAATTTTATCAGATGCTACAAGGGTTTATCGCCCATACAACACACCCCACCATTACCCCATCACATACATTCATAAAGTTAATTCACATATATTCAGTTTCATTATGTGAATTAGCAATACTATTTTATTAAAACATTTCAAAAAATTTTGAAATGTTTTAATAAAATAGTGCACCCGGAGCGAAAGGCGGTTCAAATCCGTCCGCCGCTACATGGTGGTCATCCTCAAAAGGATGACATTGCACCTTGATGAAAGATCGGAAATCTAAGGGTTTCCGTTCAAGAGGAAAACCCCGATAGTATCGGGGGGGGTTGTTGTGTTGGGGTGGGGAGGTTTGGGTGGTTGAGGGTGGTTTTTGGGCGGAGTTCATCATTTTGTTCATCATGTTAAATGGGAGAGGGTGAAATTGAGCGGGGAACGAGAGAAAATATGCAGCGATTATGCAATTATAAAAGTGGTTTACATGCAATTTAGGTGGCTACAATGTGAAATCGCATCTTTAAGGAAATGTTG
>CAYJPI010000399.1:0-2222 GCA_964372005.1 uncultured Oscillospiraceae bacterium
CACGAGGCAGGCGGCCACATTTCCCCCGGTCGCTTTGATATCTCCATCTGATCGAGGAGGGTGAGTGATGCAGGATAATAGGAAAGCCAAACGTGCCGCTGCACTAAAATACGATCCACTTATCGACAGTGCGCCGATCATCGCCGCAGTCGGTAGCGGTGAAGTTGCCGAAAAAATACTCGAGGCCGCTGATGAGCATGGTGTACCCATAGTAGAGGATTCTACCACGGCAAACATCCTTTCGGAGTTCTCGGTCGGCGATGCCATCCCCCCCGCACTGTACGAAGCTGTTGCGCAAGTTCTTATCTTCGTGGCGGACATGGATTCGCGCACTAAAGAAAAATTAATGAGAGGGCGGCCATAATACAGGCCGCCCTCAGAGTGTCAAAAAAGTGTTCTTCGAACACTTTTTTGAGTTTTTACACCGTTTGCCTGCTCGCACGGCTCGCGGTCGGCAAACGGTGCAGAGTTCAAAAACGTCCCGTTTTTGTCCGTTTCGGCGCGCATGTCGCCGAAGCCGGAATAGAAGCCTCCATGCCTAAAGCCAAGGCAAACACTTATTTGTTATGCTTGCTTTTCCATGGTTTTTCGACATGCTGAGGGCGGCCATAATAGCCGCCCTCACTGAAGTTTATTATGTTTGTTCGGATGTTCTCCTCATTTTATTTTGCAACGCCAACACAACTTGTAGCAAAGCGATCGCTCCAAAGAGCCAACTGTATCTATCAAAGAAACTCATCACCAAAGTGAAATCCTGAGTAAAGAGTAGCATAATCACCGATAGTATGGAAACTAAGCTTGAAATTAGCTTTGTTTTATTGTTCAACGATTGTTGTGCGCTCTGCGGTGCTTCAATACCCTCTTTTTCTTTGCTTCTTCGTGCGAAAAATGCTATTGCAATTATTATGCAAAACAAAGTTGAAAGAAGGTTAAACAAGCCCCATTCACCCACTAAGGCAAACTGCCCTGCACTTAGCGGTATCCCCCCGTCTACGATCATGGTGGTGGCGAATTCATCCGATCCGTAAAACAGCTTGATGACATGCTCGCCGTCGGGGAGGTTTTTCATGTAGGACTTTTCTATTTTGAGCACACCCGTTCCATCAATGGAATAATCATCCTTCCCGAGCTCATCATCATTCACTTCCACCTTGTTCGGCGGCTCGGATTTCGACGATGTGATAACCAAGTTGCCATCCTCATCAACTTTCGCTTGAGGAACGGTCGAATCCTCCTTTCCGCCATCCGGTTCGGATGTGCTCTGCGGCGTAGGCGATGATATCGGCTCATCATTCGCTTTCTCCTGTATAGTTAGCACGCCCTCAACCGTAGTCACGCTGTAATTTGAGTTTTCACCCACTATCGGCGTTAGGGCGTATTCGCCCAATGCTTCGCCTGCTTCTCTTTGTATGGTGTATTGTATTTCATCCCCATTCATTGCCCCTAGTACATGTGCCGTAAACTCGGGATCCGCCTCGTTTTCTTGTTTGGTATATGAGTTAGCATTTACCGATGCCGGCGCACGCAGTATTATAAAATCGGCAGATTGCTCCGTGATGGCATAGTTAGGATCATCTTCAACATCCACGGTTATCGCATCCGCATACACCCCTGCGTTTTCCGATGTAGTTTTCTTTTCCACTTCATAATCCAAGCTCTCGCCACTAACCAATTTTCCGCTCGTAATATCAGCGCTATAGCTATTTGGGTCACTCATACCATATGTCTTTTGTGCGCTATTCGCCGAATATGTAATTTTAACGGGATTTATCGTGATGGTTGCACTGCCATAGTACGGCTCGTAATTCTTAGCCGTAACCATGAAGTATATGGTTCTCGAGTCCTCAACATCGGTGGCTGTCGGCGATTCCTCATGCAAATATGTTCCCGGGAAATCCACCTCGCTGTACAGAACTTGCCATGGTTCACCATCCAAAATGCCGATAACTTCAACGTCTATACCATGCTCTTCCCCGTCATATGTAACGGCAACAGGCGGTGCAGCGGCGGCCAGCTGTCCCGACTTAACGATTACCAACAAGCCGGGCTTTGGCGTCACGATATAGTTATCATACTTTGAATCCGCGGCTTCATTCGGCGTGAACTTCACCTCTATCGTATACTCGCCGAATGCCTCCCCTTCTTGCGTTCTTACCACTTCTATGCCGGTAAACAGTTCGGCCTCGTCATCGCCATTCATCAATCCATCTATCGTATAGTCA
>CAYJPI010000400.1:0-2220 GCA_964372005.1 uncultured Oscillospiraceae bacterium
CCGCCATCCGTGTCGATCATCTGCTCGGCGTTGCCGTGGTCGGCAGTGATGATGCACTTGCCGCCGGCATCGAGTATCGCTTGTACAACCTTGCCCACGCAAGCGTCAACAGCATGCACGGCCGCGGTCGCGGCTTCCATATTACCCGTGTGCCCAACCATGTCGGGGTTTGCAAAGTTGAGTATCATCACATCATAGAGGCCGCTCTTTACGCGTTTAACCGCTTCGTCCGCAACCTCATACGCGCTCATCTGCGGCTTAAGGTCATATGTAGCTACCTTGGGCGAGGGGATCAAGCAACGATCCTCACCCGAGTTCGGTTGTTCTACACCACCATTGAAGAAGAATGTTACATGCGCATACTTCTCCGTCTCCGCGATGCGAAGTTGTGTCTTGCCGCAGGCACTAAGATACTCGCCGAGAGTGTTGTTAAGGCCAACGGGCGGGTATGCTATAGCGAGGCGATCTGCAAAGGTCGCGTCGTACTGCGTCATCGATACATACTTGAGCGGGAAAATTCCGTTCTTTCTCTTGAAGCCGTCAAAGTCCTCGAAAAGGAAAGCACGGGTGATTTCTCGTGCACGGTCGGGGCGGAAGTTGAAGAAAATCACGCTGTCATCAGCCTTGATCGTTGTGAGCGGTTTGCCGTTTTCGGTGATCACGACAGGGTTCACGAACTCGTCGGTAACATCCGCTTCGTAGGACTTGGTCATCGCCGCCGATGCATCATCGCACAATTCGCCCTCGCCGTATACCATCGCGGCATACGCCTTTTCAACGCGCTCGTAGCGGTTATCACGATCCATCGCATAATAGCGGCCGATTACCGTAGCGATCTTGCCGCAACCGATGCGATCGAGTTCGCGCTCAAGCTCGTCAATGAAGCCTTTACCGCTCTTCGGGGGCACGTCGCGGCCGTCCATGAAGCAGTGGATGAACACGCGCTCAAGACCCTTGTTTTTTGCGAGCTCGACGAGCGCGTAAAGATGGGTCATGTGGCTGTGAACGCCGCCGTCCGAGCAGAGACCGAGCAAGTGCAGGTCGCTGTTCTTCTCGATGCAGTTATCGATCGCGCCCAAGAAAGCCTTGTTGTCGAAGAAGTCCCCGTCAACGATGGATTTCGAGATGCGCGTGTATTCCTGGTACACAACGCGGCCGGCGCCTATGTTCAAATGGCCGACCTCGGAGTTACCCATCTGGCCTGTCGGAAGTCCAACGTCCATGCCGCTCGCGGCGATGGTCGTGTGGGGGTATTTGTTCCATAGTGAAGTTACGTTTTTAGCGCCGTCGGCTTCGATTGCATTGCCGTTCTTTTCCTCGCTATAGCCAAAGCCGTCGAGGATGATAAGTGCTGTAATAGGTTTCATTCAATACACCTTAAAAGTTTACTACTTTGGAGAAGTCATCAGCCTTCAAGGAAGCACCGCCGATGAGGCCGCCGTCGATCTCGTCCATTGCCATGAGATCGGATGCGTTCTTCGGGTTCATGCTGCCGCCGTACTGGATGCGAACCTTGGAAGCTACTTCCTTCGAGTAAGCACCTTCGATCGCTTTGCGTACAACGCCAACCGTCTCGTTTGCCTGCTCGTTCGTTGCGGTCTTGCCCGTGCCGATTGCCCAGATGGGTTCGTATGCGATAACGAGCTTCTCAACATCGGAAGCCGCGATATCCTTGAGCGCTGCAACGGTCTGGCCTGCCACGAAAGCATCCGTCTCGCCTGCCTCGCGCTGTTCAAGCGTTTCGCCTACGCATACGATGGGAGTGATGCCTGCCGCGATAGCCGCTTTCGTGCGTGCGTTCACGGTCTCATCGGTCTCGCCGAAGTACTGGCGGCGTTCGCTGTGGCCGATGATCGCATATTCTACGCCGAATGCCTTTAGCATGTCAGCGCTGATCTCGCCCGTGAAAGCGCCCTTATCAGCCCAGTGAATGTTCTGTGCGCCAAGCTTGATGTTCGTGCCCTCGATGCATTTTGCAACAGCGCAAAGGTTTACGTACGGCGGGCAAACAACTACGTCGCATGCCGCGTCCTTAACTAGCGGCGCGAGCTCGGTTACGAGTGCCTTGGCCGCGTCGGGTGTCATGTTCATCTTCCAGTTACCTGCAATTATGGGTTTACGCATTTTATTAGCTCCTTTCAATTGGGGGGCATTTTGGGGATACGTTTAGGGTATACGACTAGGGGGCAGCCGCCCCCAAGACCCCAGCCCAAGGGTTTT
>CAYJPI010000401.1:0-2214 GCA_964372005.1 uncultured Oscillospiraceae bacterium
ATGATAGAGCTACCGAGGAAGTAACACAGGGCTATATCAAGCAAATAGGCATTAAAACGCCTACAAGCACACAGCTTATCAAGAATCTTTCCGGCGGTAATCAGCAAAAAGTAGTTATCGCAAAATGGCTACTTAGAAACTGCGAAGTTTTGATATTTGACGAACCCACACGCGGAATCGATGTGGGTGCTAAGAGTGAAATCTACAAGTTGATGAATATGTTCGCAAACGAAGGCAAGGCGGTTATCATGATATCCTCCGAAATGCCCGAACTTCTAAGGATGAGCGACCGAGTGATGGTTATGAATGAAGGCCATGTTACCGGCGAGCTCGACATCAGCGAAGCTAACCAGCAAGCTATTATGACATATGCTACAATGAAAAGTGAGGAAAAATAACATGGAAAATAAGGCGAAACAAAGCGCAGTCGCCGCGAAGTTCGATATTACAAAGCTACTTGCACCCGTCGTGCTGGTAGTGCTATATGCATTTTTCTCCATCTTCGGTGAGAACTTCTTCAGCACGAGATATCTTGTAAACATACTCGATGGGTCGTACTTTATCGGCTTCATGGCTATCGGTGTTACCTTCGTAATTATCACCGGCGGTATTGACCTTTCCATCGGCACAACTATGATGTGCGCGGCTCTTCTTGGCGGTGCCGCATACAGTGCGTTACCCCACCTATGGCATGGATGATGCCTGGTTCAAAGAAGTATTCTATAAAATGGACGGCGGCTTCCCGATCGGTGCGGTTTGGCTGCTCGCCTTCTTCCTTGTAGCTCTTGTTATTTTGAACAAAACGCGCTTTGGCCGCTATACATTTGCAATCGGCTCAAACCGCGAAGCTGCTCGCCTTTCAGGCATCAAAACCGAGCGTTGGCTCACCGCCGTATATGCATTTTGCGGCTTCTGCTGTGGACTTGCCGGTATTTTCTATGCGGCAGTTTACACCACTATCATCCCCAGCACAGGTAATGGGCAAGAGCTCCTCGGTATCGCAGGCGTTGTTGTTGGCGGTACTTCGATGAGCGGCGGTGTCGGTACGCTTACAGGCACCATAATCGGCGTATTCGTAATGAGCGTATTGCGCCAAGGTCTCATGTCGATGGGACTTCAAAGCCACTGGCAAACATTCTTTACCGGCTGCGTGGTAAGCGGTGCCGTGCTACTCGATCGTTATCGTTTGCAAAGGGCAAGCAAAGTGAAGAAGATATAACAATTTTCACACAACGGTTCCTAGCGTAGGCTTTTCGTTTGCGCTTTTGAATAAAAAAATTGGAGGAAGAAAACACATGAAGAAACTATTGGTACTCGTAGTCGCGTTTGCAATGCTCATGGCAGTTGCTTGCGCAGCCCCCGCCGAAGAGCCCGCCGCCCCCGCTGAAGAGGCTCCCGCAGCTGATGCCGAAGCTCCCGCAGAGGATGCTGAAGCCCCCGCTGAAGAATCCGACGAAACTCCCTACATCGCTATCGTCTCCAAAGGCTTCCAGCACAAGTTCTGGCAGACTGTTAACCAGGGTTCCATCGACGCTGCTGAACAGTATGGCGTAGAGATCACCTTTGACGGCCCTCCGTCCGAGTCCGACATCGCAATCCAGGTTGAAATGCTCAACTCCGCTTTGGCAAACAACCCCAGCGCTGTTGCACTTGCAGCCCTCGACACAGAGTCTGTTATCGAACAGCTCAGCACCTTGATGGATGCAGGTATCCCCGTTGTCGGCTTTGACTCCGGTGTTCCCAATGCTCCCGAAGGTTCCATCGTTTCCACCGCTTCTACCGATAACGCGGCAGCAGGCGCAATGGCAGCTGATGAAATGTTCGCAATCGAGTCCATCTCCGCCGCTATCGCAGCTGCAACCACAGATGCACCCGTTGTTATCAGCGTAATCAGCCAGGATGCTACATCCGCTTCCATCACAGGCCGTACAACCGGTTTCGTGGATCAGATGTTTGCACTTGCAGATGCCGCACAGCCCGGCCTCGTTGCAGTAAGCGGCCACACCACTTGGGAAAAGCCTTCCACAAGCGGTGATGTTGCTGTTGAAATCGTAGTTGCAATCGCTGCTTCCACAAGCGTTGTTGATTGCCAGGTTGCCGCTGAGGGCGTTCTCCAGCGTAGCCCTGTCGGTATCTTCTGCACCAACTCCGGTTCGGTTGACGGCCTCTTGGCTGCCACCACCGACGGTTCCGAACTCAACCGTGAAGACGGCC
>CAYJPI010000402.1:0-2208 GCA_964372005.1 uncultured Oscillospiraceae bacterium
TCAACGAAGCTCTCATAAGTAACAAATTGTCCGCCCGGGATATCGAAATTGCCCGTCAAGCCTACGAGCGAATGTATTGCACGATAGTTCTGAACGCCGTTTGTTTGATGTACAACAGGCGATGCACTCGGCAAAACCGCACTGGGGCTTTCGGTTGCAAACAATCTTGCCGCTGCTCGGATTTGCTCGGCAGGTACCCCGGTAAGCTTCTCGCCGCGTTCGGGCGTGAACTCCGATACATATGCCTTGTATTCCTCAAACCCGTGGGTATATTCAGCGACGAACTTTTTATCGTAAAGATCTTCGCTGATGATGACATTGGCCATCGCAAGCGCGAGTGCGCCGTCTGTTCCGGGACGCAGGCGAAGGTGCATGTAGGCCTTGCGCGTTGTCGGGGTGTGGCGCGGGTCGATAACTATCATCTTTACGCCGTTCGCAATAGCATCGCTTAATACGCGCGCACGGCCGGGGTTACTGTAAAACGGATTCGCGCTCCAAACGAGAACGCACTTCGTGCCACCGCCGAAATCGGGGCCGCCGACTTCGCCAAACACCAATTTTTGCGCCAATTCCTGCGCAACATTGCATGCGCTCGACTCGGTTATATAGTTGGGTGAGCCGAAGCTATGGCATAATCTCTTAAACCATGGGCGGTAGAACTTGGTGTATCCGGTGTAAAAGGCAACGGCCTGTGCGCCGGCTTCCGCTTTAACCGCATTGAGTTTCTTCCCGATTTCCTCAAATGCTTCCTCCCATGTGATGGGCTCGAATTCGCCCGATCCTCTCTCACCGGTGCGCCTCAAGGGTGTCTTTATACGCTCGGGATTGTAGATATACTGGCGTGTTGATGCGCCCTTTGCGCAAAGCGTGCCCCTGCCATAGGGTTGGTCTTCATCGCCTTCAACCTTTATAACCTCTCCATCTTTAATGTACAAGGACAATCCGCATTGCGTTACGGGGTCGCATATTGCACAAATGGTTTTCTTTATCTCAATTCCACTTCCCGGTCCCGGGATTTTGTTACACTTTCTCATGCTTTTTCACCTCCGATTAACTCTTCGAGCAGATGTGCGTATTGGGTGCTGTAGGTAGTGTGTTTTCCGCTTTTATATACGGTATCTCCGTTTACAAAAGCGTTGCGTAAAACCCCACTACTTAAATATTTATCCAAGAAATTCGCGCCGACTAATTTATCCCCTTGGTAAAAGAACATCGATAAACCTTCCTCGGTGCGCATAGTTTCCATGCGTGTATAGTCCTGCACATTTCCCATCCCTACAAAATCCATATCCATGAAGTGGGTAATGTTGTGAAGTAAGCTTCCTTTGTATTGTGTCGGCTTACCGGCAATATTGAGCCCTGCTGTTCGCCCTTGCATCAAGGCGCTCGCCCATAGCCCGATTATTTTCTTCTTGCCGTCCGTTACATCCATGCCTTGCGCAACATCACCTGCGGCATAGATTCCTTGCACGCTTGATTCCATGTGTTCGTCTACAAGAATACCTCTATCCATGTCGATTTGCTCGCGGTTTACGAATTGCAAATTAGCACGCACGCCTATGCATATAACCGCAATGTCACCATATTCCGGCTTTGCATTTTCGCCAAAGTGGATTCTCACCCCGTCATCCGTTTCTTCAACCTCGGTTAATCCTGCACCGAACCGCAATGATATTCCCTGCTCCTCCATTCTCAATTGCACTTCCTTAGCACAGTTGGGGTGAGCGGCAAGTGGGAAGATATGCGGCGCCATGTCAGCCAAGCAAACCTCGGCTCCGGCTTTCTTGAAAAGCTCAACCACCTTTACGCCAACCATCGAAGCACCTACAACTATAACGCGCTTAGGTTTATTGTTTGCCGCATCCAGTAACTTTTGTGCATCCTCAACGGTGCGCACCATGTATAGCTTCTTACTTTCATATCCGGGAACGGGCGGCATGAAGGGGCTGGCACCGCTTGCAATTAAGCAATGGGTAAATCCCATTGTAAGGCCGCTTTTAGATGAAACGGTTTTTCCTATTGCATCGAGCGATGTAATAGGATCTTTCGGGTGAAAGATCGCGCCGTGCTTTTCCCAGAAATCCGCTCCCTCACCGAAGGGGAACATTCCTGAGTACTTCAATTTACCGACAGCATAGTATGTTGTGAGCATTGGATTGTAAGGCGCGCGATCCGTGTCCGAAAATACGTGGATATCGCCTTGGTACC
>CAYJPI010000403.1:0-2207 GCA_964372005.1 uncultured Oscillospiraceae bacterium
CCATTCATCCCGAAGTTAAAGAAAAGGTAATGCCGGCAGCTAAGAAGTTTGAAGCCATGGCTGCAACCGTAGAGGAGGTTAGCCTACCGAGCATGGAATATGCGCTCGCGGCTTACTATATCGTATCCTCGGCAGAAGCGGCAAGCAACCTCGCCCGTTACGATGGCGTGGCCTTCGGCTATCGCGCTGAGGGTGCAAAAGATCCGCTCGAACTATACATGCGCACGCGCTCTGAAGCCTTCGGCAATGAAGTGAAGATGCGCATTATGCTCGGCACTTATGTGCTATCCTCGGGCTACTATGATGCGTATTACAAGAAGGCACAAAAGGTGCGTACTTTACTTAAGAATGAATTTGACTCCGTGTTTGCAAACCACGATTTCCTCCTAACCCCCGTATCGCCTACCACGGCATGGGAGATTGGGCGCAAGGTTACATCGCATGATGAAATCTACGCCGCGGATGTGTGCACCGTATCGATCAATGCGGCAGGGCTTTGCGGCTTGAGTGTTCCCTGCGGCAGCGACAAACAGGGCTTGCCCATCGGCATGCAATTGATAGGGCCTGCGCTCGGCGAGCTTCCGCTTATCCGTGCGGCACATGCTTTTGAAAGGGAGGGAAGATAATGGCGAAGTACGAAACGGTTGTCGGGCTCGAGGTGCATTGCGAGCTCAACACGAACAGCAAGATATTTTGTAGTTGCACCACTCAATTCGGCGGCGATGAAAACACCCAGGTCTGCCCCATCTGCACGGGCATGCCCGGCATGCTTCCCGTCCAAAACATAGAGGTAGTTAACCGCGGCATGCTCGCAGGTCTCGCAACGGGCGGATCGATTCCATCGGTGATGCGCAACGAGCGCAAGCATTACTTCTACCCGGATTTGCCAAAGGGCTTCCAGACCAGCCAAAGCGAGATGCCCGTCTCCGTCGGTGGCAAGGTGATGATCGACCTTGAGGACGGTTCAAGCAAGGAGATTCGCCTTCACCATATCCACTTTGAGGAGGATGCAGGCAAGCTCAACCATGAATCGTGGGGCGAAACGCGCTGTGATTACAATAGATGCGGCGTTCCCCTACTTGAGATCGTAAGTGAGCCGGACATGCGAAGCGCATACGAAGCGCGTACGTTCATGGAAACTCTTCGCGACATACTTCTCTACATCGGCGTATCCGATTGCCGTATGGAGGAGGGTTCATTGCGCTGTGACGTTAATGTATCCGTGCGCCCCGAGGGTCAGGAAGAATACGGCACACGCACCGAGATGAAGAACATCAACTCTTTCAGGAGCGTTTTCCGCGCTGTTGAGTTTGAATCCAAGCGCCAAATAAAGGTGCTTGAAGAAGGCGGCGTCATCAAGCAGGACACGCTCAGGTGGGATGACAACAAGGGCATCGCATATGCCATGCGCTCCAAAGAAGGCGCGGACGATTATTTGTACTTCCCCGAACCCGACCTGCCGGCCATCGAGGTTGACGAGGCATGGGTTGAGGAAATTCGCGCTAAGCTCCCCGAGCTTCCGCGCGCAAGGCGCATACGTTTTATCGAGGAGTACTCGCTCCCAGAATACGATGCAGGCATACTAACCGCATCGCGCGCGCTTGCGGATCTCTTCGAGGGTGCCGTTAAAGGTGGGTCTGAGGCCAAGAATGTCAGCAATTATATAATGAGTGATGTTCTTCGCATATGCAATGAGCGTTCGATAGAACCGCAGGATATCCCATTCGATGCGGCCGCGCTTCATGAGCTTATCACGTTAAGCGGCGGAAGCATCAGCAGAACCGTTGCATCCAAGGTTATGGAGTTTATGTTTGACGGCGAAGGCACGCCCGGCGAAATCGTGAAGAAGCGTTCGCTTGCTCAGGTCAGCGACGAAGGTGCAATCCGCGACATGTGTATGCAGGCGATGCAAAACGCGCCCAAGGCGGTTGAGGATTACAAGAACGGCAACAAGAAGGCGCTCACAAGCCTTGTCGGGCAGGTTATGAAGCTTAGCAAGGGCAAGGCCAACCCCGGGCTTGTGAACAAGCTGCTTGTTGAGATATTGGAAGGATAAATATATGCGAATTTTTCCCGCGATCGATATTCAGGGCGGCAAATGCGTAAGGCTATTGCAAGGCCGTGAGAACGATTCTACCGTGTATGGCGACGATGTTGCCGCGATGGCGCTTAAGTGGGCCAAGTCGGGCGCTACGCGTTTACACATG
>CAYJPI010000404.1:0-2193 GCA_964372005.1 uncultured Oscillospiraceae bacterium
ATGATCGTGTAAAAAGAGGTGTACGAATCGGTATGATAATGACACTTTCGTGTGTGGTAGCGACGAGTGTTGTACTCTATTTTTTTAATGGTATCCTTGCAAAGTTGTTCATTGGCCCCGAATCATATGACATAATACCGAAAACAACCGCCATAATGCACTTTGTTGCACCATTTTATTTTTTATACGTGTTCGGTGAAGGCTTTGCAATTGTGCTTAAGGGAGTTGGGGAAACTTTCCGTCCAATGGTTATTACTCTAATCGGCACATGCCTTACAAGAATATTATGGATTGTTTTTTTCGTACCTGTGAACCCTCAACTACCAACAATCTTGACATCTATCATTCCTCAAATATGATGCGCATGGCAAGAAGGCTTTGCGAGGAGCTCGGAAAAACCGTTATCATGGTACTTCACGAGATAAACTTCGCGGCCGTTTATTCGGATTATATCGGAGCTTTCTTGGATGGTAATCTCCACAAGTTCGGAACGGTCGAAGAGGTGATGACAAAGGAGACGCTAAAGGAGCTTTACAAGGTTGATTTTGAAATTCAGATGATCAACGGAAAGCCGATTTCGCTCTATTACTGAGGTTGCAAGCCCTTAAGGGTTTTCAATACAAAACATTTATCACTGAAAGGATAAAAAAATGAAGAAACTACTCACACTCGCACTTGTTGCACTCATGGCCTTCTCGGCTGTTGCTTGCGCTCCCGCCGCGACAGATGCGCCGGCAGGCGAAACCGTCACCGTTACCGTTACAGATGCGGCGGCAAACCCCATCGACGTTGCATTCCCCGTGAATGCTGAAAAAGTCGTTGTTCTTAATTGGCAGACTATGGACTTCCTCGATGCCGTCGGCATGGGCGATAAGGTTGTAGGCCTCATCAAGAGCGGACGCGTGCCCGATCACCTTGCAAAGTATGTTGAAGATGAGAGCATAGCTAATGTCGGCGGAATGAAGGAGCCCGATATGGAGGCCATTATGTCCTTGCAACCCGATATCATCTTCACGAGTGACCGCATCGAGGATCAGTATGATGCATTTGCGGCCATCGCACCCACCATGTGCGCTTATGTCGACTATGAAGCCGGCTTCATGGAAAGCTACAAGGCATTAGCCGTTAAGCATGGCCAAATCTTCGGCGTAAGCGGCGAGGTTGATGAAATCATCGCAGGCTACGAAGCAAGAATCGCAGACATAGCGGCATTTGCAGAAGGTAAAACCGCTCTACTTGGCATCTTCGCAGGAGGCCTCAACACCCTTGGCAACACAGGCCGTTGCTCCATCATCGTAAATGAGATGGGCTTCACAAATCTTGCGGGGGATGAGAATGTAAACCACGGCAATCTTTCGACATATGAAACCTTCTTGCAACTCAATCCCGAGTACATGTTCATACTCGATAAGGATAATGCAGTAGGCGAAGAAGCCACCGCCGCTAAGGAGCAGATGGAGGTTGACAATCTTGTTATCGCACAGACAAGTGCATTCCAAGAGGGCAAAATCATCTACCTCGAGCCCGACACCGCTTGGTACGTGGCCGACGGCGGCATCACCTCGATGAACCCTATGATTGCTAACATCGAAGAGGGAATAGGCTTGAAATAAGAATAATCACAGGAAAAGCAAAAGGGCTGTTGCAACAAGAAAACTGCAACAGCCCCTTTTTGTTTTTTCCTATTTTGCCGAAATCTCCGCCAAATCTGCCGTTCGTGTGCATACCGTGTCGATCAGTGATTTATTGTGCGAGATTACGATTAAGCCTAAACTTTTCTCTTTAGCGATATAAACAGTTCTCGCATATCCTTGATGGCAACGGGGTCAGGGCCTTTTATCATCTCATCTTCAAATAATACAAGGTTGTACTGAGCTGTAAGTTCATTAAACATCTTGCATTTATTCGCAGTTCTGCCTTTGTCCGTCCCAAATATAACGGGGTTTAGCCAAGTGTTAAGTAATATCGTGATAAGTTCTGCAAGCTCATAGGGTTTATCACAAGCGATTG
The DNA here is from genome assembly GCA_964372005.1 of uncultured Oscillospiraceae bacterium. GTDB lineage: Bacteria > Bacillota > Clostridia > Christensenellales > CAG-138 > CAYPKG01. The sequence continues at coordinate 2,011 of CAYJPI010000404.1, forward strand.
AGCCATCGGTTACACCTTGTTCGACGATTGGGAAGACATAATCCGGAACAACTTCAAATATCGTACATTTGAGTTGTGTTGCTAAAAACTTCGGGTTATCAAGGAGGTTAGGCACAATATCAAGCAAGGTAGCAGAGGCTTCACTAAACACGTTCAAAACGAGAACTTGCTTTAACTTCTCCG
>CAYJPI010000405.1:0-2189 GCA_964372005.1 uncultured Oscillospiraceae bacterium
ATATTATATTTTATAAATATTTCTATATGTTATGATTTTCATAATGTTCACCGAGTTCATATTTTTCAATACTGCCCTTACATTTACTTTTAGCTTTATACATAGCTTTATCCGCGAAGTTAAGACAAATCCGAAACGATGCGCTCTGTTCGGGGTAAAGAGCATACCCAATAGAAGCACTGACTTTGTGAATTACACCGGTTGGAGTTGTTATATAAGCTTGGGCGTACATCTGCGTGATTGCTTCCAATTGAGCCTCTAACTGGCGGTCATCTTCTACACCATAGAGAATCATCGCAAACTCATCACCACTCAATCGAGCACAAATTTTGTGTTTGTGTTCGCAACGATGCAATACATTAGCGGCCTCACAAATAAATTTATCTCCGGTAACATGTCCCCATGTGTCGTTGACATACTTCAGATTGTCTAAATCAAACATAAAAACAGCAGCTTTCTTTATGTCGCTCGGATGTTGTTCTAAAGCGTCCAGTTGTTCGAAAAAGGCACGCTTTCCATATAGGCCTGTGAGAAAATCTAAATCTCGTTCTTTCTTTATTGTATTTTTTTCATTGACTTCATCAGTGGAATCCACAATGAGCCCCCAGTCACTTTCACCGTCTTGATAACGCATAATTTTCAAGAAGCGATCTCCATTTTTGGTGGAATGGATATACAGATCGCTCTCACCGGGATGAGGATTGGACATAATTTTTCCGATAAACATCAAGAAGACTGAGGGAGACTTGAAATCTTTTTCTAGCCGATCATTACTGATATGCAGAATTTCCGCCAGTTTTCCGGTGGCAATAACAGCATCGGTCTTGCATTCATACATGGCAATAGGAATGTTAATGTATTCAAAAATAGTAGAAAACTTCCGAGAAGATTCCACTACCCGTTTCACCATAAAGTTAACGTTGTTGCTGAGCACCTCAAATTCAGGTACCCCTGTCACATTCATTTTGTGTTCTAGATCGCCACCGGCAATCAGCTCCATGCCTTTTTCCAGCTCTAAAAGCCCCCGAAGAACCACTCGATCCAATAGGAAATATATAAGTGCAATGATTAGAACAGCAACAATTAAGGAAATCACAACCAAAAAGACGCTACTCACCAAGGTGGCACCGTAAACAGACATGTTATTCTGAAAATAACCAATATAGATGTTATCAGACTGTTGTAAAAGTAACACATGACCGGCCTCTCCATCAATAGAGGCGTTTTGGGTGACCCCCAAATCCTTTGCGCTGAACTTGGACAGCCCCAAATCACTTAGAGTATTACCACTCATATTTTTATTGGTGCTACTGATGATTTCACCGTTTGTGGCATCCACAGCAAACACAGTGGTGTTAACTGAATGGGTCAGCCTTGAAAATATATAAGAAAGCTCGGTAGTAGCCATAGCTTCCAAAAGGCGCAATGGCTCGATGCCAATTTGAACGATATGTTGTTTATCGTCGCTCCAAACAGCCACATACTGCATTTCTTTGCCTTCTGCGGTATTGGGGGTAACATCTTGGGCAAGTTCTAAATTGTAATCCTCAAGCAATGGAGCAAAAAAACCCATCTGCTCTCCGGAATCAAAAGTAAAACCATAGTATATGGGAATATTACCACTATAAATTTGCCCCTCAGGCGTGAAAAGATGGATTTCATCTATTTGCAACAGGGCTACAATACGGTTCAGCTTTTCAATATTATAGATGGTGTCTTGATTGTATTGTATCATATATGCCGCAGCCTTAGCACGAATAAGAAAATCAGATTTCAGTTCTTCTTGCAACTGATCAACCATTTCGTCATTCTCAGCTAAAATTGCTTCAATCTGTTCGATTTGCCCACGGGCTTCATTGTGAAAATCAACATATGCTGTATGGAGCATGGCATATGCCCCCACAGACAGAAGTATACCGGTAATCACAAGTACTAAAACCATGAGCCTTACCACAATATATTTCTTCATGTCTTTTCACCTTGTAGCATTTTACTTTAAGTTTGAGTTTTGGAGGAAAATTTTTTGTAAAAAATTGTTCTTCAAAACCTCATTCAAAAAACTTTAATATGCAAAAATATATCTAGTTAATAAAAAATTCTATGGCGTATGTGAATGCATTGTGCTTGTCAAACCTAATACGAATATAAGTAATTACAACTATTCCCAGATTAAATTTTATTTATTATTG
>CAYJPI010000406.1:0-2176 GCA_964372005.1 uncultured Oscillospiraceae bacterium
CGGGTACCGGCTTTCTTTTGGGTGCATTCGGTATTTCGTCGGCATATCCCATGCAGACCAATGCTCCGATCTTTTGATTCTCGGGCAGCTCTATAAGCTCTATAATTTTATCCTCATCAAAATAGCCTGTGATTACCGTTGCAATGCCATTAGCGTAGGCTGATAAGCATAGAGTTTGTGTGGCAACCCCTGCATCAAACATCTCAAAACCGCTTCCTTTAGGTGTGGAAAATGTTCCGTCACGCTCAAAGCCGGAACGATTAGTAATATAAGCAACTACCATAACTCCGGCACAGCCTTTAAGCGTGTTCTCATTCATTTTGAAGTCTAAAATCATCTCTTCCGCTATTTTGTTGATAATTTCTCGGTTTTCGATATAGACATAGCGCGGAGTTTGCGTGTGTTTCCACGATGGCGAATAAGACGCATCCTCTATGATTTGTTCTATAATTTCGTGCGGAACCGGCATTTCCTTAAATTTCCTTACGCTTCTTCTACCTTTTACCGTTTCTGATAAATTCACTGTTGTTCCTCCTAAAGTATAAATTGATAGTTATCCCTCTCCAAAAAAGGCAACATGTGAAGTTGAGAATAACCCTTACTCAAGTATACCACACATTCAATCAAAAACGAAGCCCCCGACCGCTCCATGCAATCGGGGATTTAGGCACATCAAACCTCTACTTCAAGTAAGACTATTCTGCATCTCTTAATTTGCGAATGTTGGGGTACGCCCAAAACAGCGCCAACACCGCTTATCAATGTATCAAGTTTATGGTTTTTGTTTCTTTATCCATGATGCTTCGCCCGACAAAAACAATTCAATATCTGTAGAAATGTGTATAGTGCTTAATAATAGCTCTTCAGTAGTCTTGTCATGCGAAACTTCCAGAGTTATTTTACAATCCACCCCATCGACAGAACCTTCCCAGTAAGGACGATTCTCATTCGAGAAATTTAGCTTATTGGCGTCATAAGAAAAAAAATCAAGTATACGTTCATCATTAACAAAACCACCAAAAAGTGCGGTAGCAAATTTTATCATGTCATTTGCATCACTTACGGCAACGATTTCTTCCATTTGTGATGTCGGGAATTGAATTGAGAGACTTCGTTCGCTTTTATAAGTACCATTAACAATGCCCATTATGAACTCCTCATTATCAAATGGCATTATATTATATTGAGTCACGTTGCTCGGTAAATTAGTTTCGGTTATTACGCGCCCTGAAATCGAGTATATTTCCATTACGTCACTTAATGTTTGTTCCGATAATGGGTACGCCGGCGTTTCAAGTTTCTTGGCTTCGCATCCAAAAACAAGCACTTGTGCAACTACTAGCATATAAACAAAAGATGTGAGAATTCTTCTTCTCATAGACCGTCCTCCACTATCAACTTTAATTAAGAACATGCATACTAGAAATAGAAATACGGTATACTATTTATAACTGTGGAATTCCTCTATATTTGACAAATGTAGGTTACTTTTTTTAACATGTCACCCTCCTAATTAGTCCCTGATGTTGATTTGGTTTTAGAAAAGATATTAGTTGATTACCTCCTTTCGTGAATCATTGACCTAAGTCAAGTTGATTAAATATATAATATTGCAATTGTGTTTTCTTGTCAACTCATATTATAAATTATTCTTAGAAAATATATTTTATAATGACATCAATGTTAATTGTTAAATCTATTCTAACAAGCACTTTATCGCCATCGCGCGTGTTGGCGATAGTTGCCGTACCTTGGGTGATGGTCGGTGATTGGTTCACCACCGTTATGCTCCGCTATTGCGTGAACAATCTGCCTGTGCGCTTGTCCGTTGCGGATGCAGTGAGCGTGTATTGGTCGGGTTTGTCGAAGGAGAGTGTTTATAAATTGTGTATAAAAACACCTGACAATATATCACTTTTAAGATATATTCATTGCAATAAGTGATGATATATTTGCAGTAACAAGTTTCATTACGGTAAAAAGGGGGAGAAAATTATGAATACCAAAAATTACAAGAAACAAGCAAAGACCATCGTGAGCGCACCTGCTATAAGCCGCGTGCAGAGAGGGAATCTCGACACAACCATTCGAAGCCTAAACACACAAAATCCCACAGCAAGTTTTGTCCAAAACTCAATAATGGCAGGAAATTATATGCCAAAATTTCAAAATGGTG
>CAYJPI010000407.1:0-2169 GCA_964372005.1 uncultured Oscillospiraceae bacterium
CAAACGCGCACAGATACTGCGCTCCAAGGGGCTTCGCGCCGCACTGTGCTTGTATCTTGATAAGGAATCGCTCGTGGAATATGCACAGCATATGAACGCAAGAGCCGAATACGTGGAGGAAAACGCATGAACGACACGGTAAAAATAGCACTCGCAAAGGGGCGCCTCGCGCAGTTCACCATAGATATACTCGCAAAGGCAGGTGTGCCTTCGGATGCGCTTAATGATCCCGGGCGCAAACTGATCTTGGAGGACGAGAAGAACGGTTTCACCTTCATACTCGTTAAGCCGTCCGACGTGCCTACATATGTCCACTACGGCGTTGCCGACATGGGCGTTGCAGGCAAGGATACTTTGATGGAAGCCAATCTTCCGCTTTATGAGATGCTCGACCTCGGCTTTGGCCGTTGCAAGCTATGCATCTGCGGCTATGAAGAGCCGAAGGAAGCGCGAATAACGGTTAGCAATCTTCGCGTTGCGACGAAGTACCCGAACATCGCGAGGAATCTTTACGCATCGCGCGGACAGACTATCGACATAATAAAGCTTAACGGCTCGGTTGAGCTTGGACCTCTCACAGGCATGAGCGATGTAATACTCGACGTGGTGGAGAGCGGCCGCACACTCGTTGAAAACGGGCTTGTTGTGCTTGAAGATGTGTGCGATGTAAGCGCGCGCGTAGTAGTAAACCAAATGAGCCTTAAAACCAAGACCAAGCGCATTAAGTCGCTTATCGAGGGGATGGGCAAGGTGCTGGAGGAGCAACGCTAAACCATAATGATCACTTTCCCTAAATCGCTTACGGGGCTTGCAAAGCTCTTCAAAGCGCACAATAGCACGCTCTATGCGGTGGGCGGCACGGTACGCAACGCATATCTCAATGTCCCCGGTGGGGATATCGATGTATGCTCGGCCATGTCACCCGATGATGTGCGTGAAATGTGCAAGGAAAAAGATATACGCGTTATAGAAAAGGGGGCGGCGTTTGCGTCGCTCCTGATTTTGTATGAGGATATCGCAGTGGAGCATACCACTTTCCGCTCTGAAAGCTACTTGGATGGCGGAGGGCACAGGCCTAATAATGTGGTGCTCGGCGCGACGCTTGAAGAGGATGCGTTTCGCCGCGACTTCACCGTGAATGCGCTGTACGCCGACATACTATCGGGCGAAATAATCGACCCGACGAATGGCATCGCGGACATACAAGAACGCATCCTTCGAACCACGAGCAAAAACCCGCACGACATAATGAAGAGCGACGGCCTTCGCGTGCTTAGGCTCGTGCGCTTCGCCGCGGAGTTAGGTTTTTCTATAGATAGTGCATCGTTCGATGCGGCTAAGGATTGTGTGCATGGGCTTAAAGACATCGCATGGGAGCGAAAGCGCGATGAACTTAGCAAAATACTTTTAAGCGATGTAAGATACCCATCGTTGCCGAGCGTTGAGGGTGGCCGCATCGTATATGCATTGACCATGCTTCGCGACCTCGGCGCGCTACAATACATCTTGCCCGACCTTCTTGATGGGGAAGATGTGCCGCAAAGGCCGAAATATCACAAGTATCCCGTGATGCTACATAATTTTCACACCTGCGCATCATCGCCGCCGATGCTTTATCTCAGGCTCGCATCACTCCTACACGATGTGGGCAAGCCTGCCGCGCTAAAGGCGAACGATCTACCACCGACGGCAGGCGGGGGAGAGGAGCGTGGAGGTACGAATGGCGAGCGAAGAAAATCGCCCATGAGCGGCCACGATGTGCTCGGCGCACAGATCGCGCATAGTGCACTTTTGACGCTTCGCTACCCCAACGACATAGTAGAGAAGGCCACAGCGCTTATCGAAACGCATATGTACGACCTTGATTCGCGCGCAAAAACCAACACCATGCGTGCGCGCTTTGCCAAGTGGGGCAAGCAACATTCCTACGATATGTGCGCCATCCGTGAGGCGGACGTGCGCGGATCGGGCTACGAAACGGAGTATGTAGCAAAAAGGTGGAGGCAGATCCTCCTCGATATGGATAACGACAGTGCACCCTTCGACATATCCGAGCTGAACTGCACAGGCGAGGACATAATGCGCTGGGCGAACCTTCCTCCGTCCCCAATGATAGGGGAGCTGAAGGAGAAGCTTTTTTATCATTGCGCACGTCACCCCAAGGACAAT
>CAYJPI010000408.1:0-2163 GCA_964372005.1 uncultured Oscillospiraceae bacterium
GAAAAAAAAATTATTTTACATACACATTTTGCATAAAAGGATTGAATTATATCAAAATATCTGTTAGGTTTATAATAGGCAGAAGTTTTTGATGTTGTGAACGGAATTATGCTATTTGTTAATTAAAGAGGTATTTTATGGACGTTTTTTCAGTAATGTTGCTACTTGGAGGCCTTGGTATTTTCCTATACGGCCTGAGTGTTATGGGAACTTCGTTGGAGCATTTTGCAGGCGGTAAGCTTGAGCGCATCCTCGAAAAATGCACCAATAACACGGTTAAGGGAATTACATTCGGTGCAGCCGTAACCGCATTTGTGCAATCATCCTCAGCGACTACGGTTATGGTAGTCGGTTTCGTTAACTCCGGTATCATGCAGTTCGAGCGTGCGATCGGCGTTATCATGGGTTCCAACATCGGTACAACAATTACCGCATGGATACTCTCACTTGCAGGGCTTGAGAGCTCAAACTTTTTCGTACAGCTTGCCAAACCTAAGAATTTCAGTTTGATTTTTGCCATTGTCGGTGTTATTTTATACCTCTTTGTCAAATCATCCAAGAAGAAGAACTTGGGGCTTGTGCTACTCGGTTTCACCATTTTGATTTATGGAATGGAATTCATGTCTGATGCGATGTCACCTTTAAGGGACGATCCTAACTTCCAAAACCTATTCACAATGTTTGAAAATCCAATACTTGGTGTTTTGATAGGTGCTGCCGTAACAGCCCTCATTCAGTCGTCATCGGCATCGGTGGGTATACTTCAAGCACTTGTAGTAACGGGTGCGGTAACGTACGCATCCGCTATACCGATTATACTCGGGCAGAACATCGGTACATGTATCACCGCAATGCTTTCATCCATCGGCGCAAAAAGGGATGCGAAGCGTGTAGCCTTTGTTCATCTATACTTCAACGTTATAGGTACGGCAATATTCTTAGCACTCATATATATTTATCAAGGTGTTGTCGGCTTCCCGTTCTGGTCTATGTCCGTCAATGCTATGGATATAGCGGTAGTACATACAACGTTTAACGTTTTCGCAACTTTGATGTTCCTACCTTTCACCAAGTACTTGGCAAAGCTTGCCACTTTAACTGTGAAGGACAAGGACTCCTTGGGCGCAGCCGATACCGAACCGGCCGTCACACTAGACAGGCGCTTCCTCAATTCGCCACCCTTTGCGCTTGAGCGTTGCAAAGAAACGCTGGCCAACCTGTGTAAATTGACAGAGCGATCCGTCGAGATGGCACAAAATGCTGTGAGTGATTTCAACACGCAGCTCCCCGATGATATAAAATCCAATGTGGTAAGCTGCAATCATATTGCCGATAAGCTTAATTCGTTTATCGTAGAGCTATCTACAAACAAGCTGTCAAAGCGAGAGAGCCGATACATAGGCAAGCTACTGCACAGCATACGTGGTTTGGTGCGAATCAACGATATAAGCGAAACCATGGTCGTAACAGCGTTGAAGGCACATGAAAACAAAGTGTCTATATCTCAAGAGGCACAGGGTCAACTCGATGTTCTCATGGATGCACTCAATCGCCTCGTAAAAGAAGCTCTCATTTCCTGTGCGACGGATGATGTAACCAGAGCCGAAAGCCATCTCGCACTCACGGATGTCGTGGGCAATCTATGCGTGAACTATCGCGAGGAGCACATTATGCGCCTTATGGACGGTGTGTGCACCATTGACGGCGGTTTGCACTTCGACGAGCAGTTGCACCTCGCAGAGCAGATTGTACGCCGCGCTACAGCCCTGCTCATACAAACCGTAGCGGTAACGAAGGAAGAATACCGTTCGCAGGATTTCATCGAAGATCGTGGGTTTGAAAAAACCGAGCTGTTCAAAGAAAAATACAACGATTTCAAATCATTGTATTATTCGATGTCTATCTAAATCAAAGGGTATTTTCTACATTGCAAATGTTTTATTGAAATTTATTGAAAAAAACTATTGCATTTTTTCGTAGAATATTGTAAGATAGTCAAGCGCGAGTTGGTTTCATGCGCCAAAGAAACTGTCGCGCTTACATGGAGAGATGGCTGAGTCGGTCGAAGGCGCACGACTGGAAATCGTGTATACGGGAAACCGTATCGAGGGTTCGAATCCCTCTCTCTCCGCCAAATAGAAGAAGGGCTTGCCGTAGGCAAGT
>CAYJPI010000409.1:0-2163 GCA_964372005.1 uncultured Oscillospiraceae bacterium
ACCTCAAGGGGTACACCGCATTCGCAGGTAACTTGCATATTGTATGTATCGATGTCGATAATCTTATCCATGCGAGATCCATCGAGAACTATGCTGTTTTCCACAGCTGTTTCGAGGCCGCCCTCCGTTGCCGAGTTACCCGTGCGAGGTACTATGTTGATTTGATTTTCATATGCAAATGCGAGAACCTTAGAGATTTCTTCAGTGGATGTAGCATAAGCCACAGCCGCAGGTAACGGGTTATGGAAGTAGCCATGATAGCATTCAAATTTGCGGAATCTATCATGTGTGCTCTCTTGAAGGACTTCCGTTTCGGTTACAACTTGATCTGCACCCAACATTTCATTTAGCGACTTTACAATTTGATCCCTTTGCATAACTTTTTTCTCCATTTCTTTAGTTGAATACCTTATATATTTTCTGAAGCAGTGAATCGGTTTCCTCTTGTGCATACCGATACGCCTCTTCATTCAAACGTTTATACACCTTCACAGTATCCGCTTGCGGTTCATAGCGCGAGTGTGTATGAACCATGCGTGCTTGCGCCTCATTGTAATCACCATATACGCCGACACTTACCGCCACATTTATCGCCGCACCGAGACTTGCCGAGCTGTTAACTACACGCTTAACAACGGGGCGATTATACACATCTGCAAATATTTGCATGAACAAGGGGCTGTTTGATCCGCCGCCGGAAATTACAACTTCCTTGATGTCTTGATTTTTTTCTTCCATCATAGCAAAGCTATGGTTTTTCATAGTCATCGCTATGGCTTCAAGCACCGAGCGATATATATGCTGTCTCTTATGGCGGCCGTCGAAGCCTATAAGCATCCCTCGTTTATGCAGTGCGCTATTCGGTGCAAGCCAGTCAAGAACCGTTATAAGGCCGTCGCTTCCTGCGCTTACGCGGCGCGCTTCCTGCTCCAAAAACTCTTCTGCGCTTATGCCCTGCTTCTTCGCATTTTGTACTATTTCATCTCCGAAAAGGTCACGTGCCCAGCTTACCGTCCACATGCCGCGGCGTATACCGCCACTTTCATGAAGAAAAACATTCGGCATCGAAGCGGGATTAGCGAAATACTTACTTCCGCTGATATTTTTGGGGCCATACATCATAGATGAAATGTAGGTGCCGAGCGATACAAGCAATGAATTTTCTTCAAGGCCCGCGCCGAGAGTTTCAACAGCTTTATCGTTTGCGGTGGCAACAACCGGTATGCCGGCCGGGAATCCCGTAGCCTTTGCTGCCGCTTCGCTAACTTGCCCGAGTATCGTTCCCGGAACTTCAAGTTTAAACAGCATATCCTTAGGAATTTGGAACTTTGCAAATTGTTCTTCATCCGCAATCCAATTCCAAGTATCCTTATCGTAAGGCATCGTGCCGCCTCCCTGATTTGCGGCCGTATCCTTTGTTTCTCCGGTTAATCGATGCGTTATGTACCCCGACGTGGTGGTAACATATCTAACGCTCGGGTCTACATGTTCATAGAAATGCGCAAGGCGAGCATCCATCCAGCTCATAACGGGGGTTGCAAGGTTTCCGTCTTCCTTCATCAAAACTCTGCAACAACGTATGGTGCAAAGCCCAAGACCTATAATCTCTTCGGGCCTGCCGGGGAAATTTGCCATCGCTTTTTTTCCTGCAATGCGTAGTGTATCCCAAAGGTCATCTCCCGGGTGTTCGGCGATAGTTTTGTCAGGGACGTACATAGGTGATAGCGGAGCGGATGCTTGCGACACAATCTTGCCGTCCATATCGTAGATGCACACCTTAGTGCTCTGCGATCCTCCGTCCACACCGATGATATATCGTTTCATGTAGCTTCTCCTATCTTGTGAGCCATCCGCCGTCAACGGCGAGTATGTGTCCGTTTACATAGTCCGAAGCTGCGCTTGAAAGGTAAATAGCAGCGCCCATAAGATCGGCCGTGTATCCCCAGCGTTCAGAGGGAACATGGTTAAGTACGCGTGCATTTGCCGCTTCATCGTTTCTCGTGCGCTCGGTAAGCTTGGTTGCAAAGAATCCCGGGGCAATGCCGTTAACTTGAATGTTATACTTTGCAAGTTCTTCGCAATATGCCTTCGTAACACCTGCAAGGCCATGCTTCGTTGCGGCATAAGCGGGAGACCAACGTCCGCCGCGGAAGGAGAACATGG
>CAYJPI010000410.1:0-2157 GCA_964372005.1 uncultured Oscillospiraceae bacterium
CTCATCCCCCACAGCGCTTGCATTCCTAGAAGCGTTTCGCGCGGCAAACGGTGGCGAAGGAATTGCTTGCTTGTATGGCAACTATTCCGGCGATAATATGAATGTGAAAATGGCAATAAAGATGGCAAAGCGCGAAGGCATAACCGTGAAAACCGTTGTTGCAAACGACGATGTGGCATCTTCACCTAAAGACCAAAGAGAAAAGCGCCGCGGAGTTGCGGGTGAAATCTTCATGTGGAAATGCGGGGCGGCACGTGCGGCAGAAGGTGGTACACTGGACGAAGTAATTGCAACGGCGCAAAAAGCCATAGACAATACTCGTAGCGTTGGAATAGGGTTAACACCTTGCACGCTTCCTGCGGTAGGGCATCCTAATTTCCAAATTGAGGATGGTATGATGGAAGTGGGTATAGGCCACCACGGTGAACCCGGCATTGAGGTTTGCAAGCTTGAAACAGCTGCCCAGATGGCAAAACGCATGGTAGATATAGTCGTTCCGGATTATCCGTATGAATCCGGCGATGAGGTTGCTGTAATCGTATCGGGCTTAGGTGCAACACCCGTTATGGAGCTCTACGTGCTCTATGCAGAAATAGAAGCTCTGTTGAGCGAAAAAGGAATAAAGGTACATAGATCATATGTTGGAAACTATTTCACATCGCTTGATATGATGGGAGCAACATTAAGCATAATGAAGCTCGATGAAGAGTTGAAAGCTTGTGTAGATAAAGATGCATATTGTGCCGGGCTCAAACAGCAGGCTCAATAATATCATTACAGGCTATAAACAAAGAGAGGACAAATAAATGAACGCAATACAAAACGCAAACGGAAGAACAATTATGCTTGAAATGGTTAAGGCCATACAGGATAATAAGCAATATCTCGGCGATGTGGACGGGCTTATAGGCGATGGCGACCATGGAATGAATATGAATAAGGGCTTTAGCATATACGCCGAAACATTGGGAGAAAATCAAACAACATTCTCTGATGGGCTGTTTGACTTGGGTACGGTTTTACTCAATAAAATCGGCGGCTCCATGGGCCCAATATACGGAACTTTATTCATGGATATGTCGGACAAGGCAGACGATGCAGAAGAAATTGACTTACCACTATTCATCGAAATGATTGAAGCAGGAATGGAAGGTTTGTATGGCATAGTGGATGCCCGCCCCGGTGATAAAACGCTGGTTGATACATTGCATCCCGCGCTTGAGGCCCTAAAAAAGGCAAATTCGGAAGGGGCTACCTTCGAAGTTGCACTAAAAAATATGAAGGATGCAGCCGAGGCCTGTAAAGAATCAACCAAGGATCTGGTTGCGAAGTTTGGTCGTTCGGCTCGTTTAGGCGAAAGATCGCGCGGCGTTCTCGATGCAGGTGCTACTTCTTGTTGCCTGATACTGCAAGCAATGTCGAGTGGGATGTGCGCCATCATTAACGGGGAGGTGGGCTAATGCATACCGTTGCAATAGGTTGTGATCCCAATGCGATGAGCGCAAAGAATGCCCTTATCAAATTTTTGGAAGGTAAAGGTTACACAATAAAGGATTTCGGAAGCGATGACACCGTGTATGCAAATGTTTCCGAAGCGGTCGCAAAGTCCGTAGCAGAAGGGGTCTGCTCTCGCGGAATACTGATTTGTGGAACCGGAATTGGTGTTTCCCTTGCGGCAAACAAAGTAAAGGGAGCATATGCAGCTCTTCTGTCTGATGTGTATTCCGCTCAACGCGCTCGCATGAGCAACGATGCAAATATCGCTTGTTTCGGCGCATTCACCATTGGAGGGAAGCTCATGGAAGAACTGGCGCATACATTCCTAAGTTCCGAGTTTGAGCCGGGCTGCGCCTCCCAACCCAAGGTTGATGCTATTCGTGCTTTGGAAAAGAGAAGCTGATTACTTATTTTTAATATTACTCCTGCGGCAAAAGATGGTAAGATGCGTCGCGAATATTCCTGAAATTTGGATATTCCGAATGAAATTATCATCACATTTAAGTGCAGGGGTTATATTTTATACTAAGAAAAGCAAAGTCAGGATCGCCCGCTCAGCGGGCGGTCCTGACTTTGCGTATTTTGCAAAATGTTCGTGCATCTTGTTGTAGAATCTTAGGGAAAAGTTAACGTAGCTAGCATAGGAAGTGGGTACCCACT
>CAYJPI010000411.1:0-2143 GCA_964372005.1 uncultured Oscillospiraceae bacterium
CGCGATAACGGCTTCCTTATCCTGATAGGCTTGATAGCCGTAGACCATGCCCTCAAGGTTCCCCTTGATGACGGTGAGCGGCGTTTTAAGTTCATGCGATGCCGCACCGAAAAACAGCCGCGATGCTTCCTCCATCGCCTTGGTGCGCGCAAGTTCATCCTTGAGGGACGAGAGCGCATGATCGAGCGACTGTGAGAGGTGGTTGATGCTTCTTGAAAGCTCGCCGAGTTCATCGTTTCGTTGTTCGGGGAGATGCACATCGAAGGAGAGTTTTGCCATGTCGCGCGCCGTCGCATTGATGCGAGCAATCGGGCGCGTGATAAAGCGCGATAGATACATCGCAACGATGAAAGACACCAAGACCGAAACCACCAAGATAACCGGGAGTGTCTCGCGAAGGGCAACCGAAAAAGCATCCTCCTCACGCGTGCTTATGCCGTGGATGATGAGCGTATAGCGCGCATCGCCGATTACCAACTCATGCGCGATGGTAAGAACATCGCTTTGCTCCTCGGCATACGTAACGACTTGGCTTTCCCCCTCTGCAACATTCATAGACACACTCACATCCGATTGAAATATGGTGAAATTGCCGAACATCGTGCCGACCGTTTCGCCCTGCGCGATCAGCTCCATGAGCACGCCGTTTTCGAGCGCAAACGATTCGAGTGCCGCCAATGCCGTTCCTTCATCCGAGAATGTTTCGATGAGCGCGGTTAAATCCTCCTCAAAGGATTCGTTTTGCTCGCGCACGAACGATTGCGGCATGATGAGCGCGAAAAGCCCACATATGAGCAGGCTCACGCCGATGAGCACCGAACATACGAGAACGAAAAGCTTCACCGTCAATTTTGAACTAAAGATTTTTTTCAACTTTATACCCCGCACCGCGCACCGTTTGGATGTAGTCCACCCCGAGCTTTGCGCGTATGTTCTTGATGTGGATGTTCACGATGCGATCATCGCAAAATGTCTCATCGCCCCAAACCTTCGTCACGAGCACATCGCGCGAAAGTACAATTCCCTGATGCGTGAAAAGCTCGAGTAGTATGGCGAACTCCTTCGTCGTGAGCTTGCAGTCCACCCCATCTATAAGCGCTTGCATCCCTTCCGTATCGATTTCAAGATTACGATATATGATGCGATTCTTTTGCATCTTATTCGCGCGGCGAAGCGCGACTTCTATCTTGCGAAGCAGTAGCGGCACGGAAAACGGCTTCACGATGTAATCATCCGCGCCACCGTCAAAGCCTGCAAGTTGATCGCGCTCCGACCCGAGCGCCGTCAACAGAATAACTGGCACGTCCGATGTTTCACGAATGTGGGCGAGCACGGATAAGCCATCGAGCTGGGGGAGCATCACATCGAGCAAAATAAGATCAGCGTTTTGCACATGCGTGAGCGCGCTAAGTCCATCGAAAGCTTGGCGCACAGAAAAGCCGTGCTCCTCCAAGAAAGAGCACAGCAAGAATTGTATTTGTTCATCGTCCTCGACGATCAGTATGTGAATCAAAGCACTCATGGTTTAAGTATACCATGTTTTATGGGGTTGGTTTGTATAGTTTGGGTATATTTTAGGCATTCAATGCCGAATGGCCGGCTTCATCCACATATACGTCGATGCTATCGCCTGCCATGCAATCCGGTCTTTCCCAGATAAGGTGGCTTTTTGCATGCTTCCTCTCGCCGCCATAGGCATACGCATAGCAAATGCGATAAGGCGATGTGCGCCCGAGCTTAGTGCTCCTTTGGTGGTATACTTCTTCCACCGTGCCGGCAACCGCATTGCCCGATGCAATGATCGCAGTATCCCTCTTGTTCTTTTTGTATGCTATGATTTGAAGCATGGATTGTATTAAACCGAATCCAACGCCGATATAGTTAAATATGCGCCCCATCACGATGGGATCCTGCACCATCGACCGCTCGGAAGGCTTCATGATGCCAAAAAAGCACAGCCCTCCGATGATGATAAAGACCAGCCCAAGGATTAAAACAACATAGGCGAGCATCTCTACAGTGTATTTCGGTTTTTTCATGAGAATCCTCCGCTATTCGTAGTAGTTGTTCGGTGCGTTATATTTTTGAGGGTCGCCTGAAATTACCGGTTTTCCATCCCTATCGAGTAGTGGCGTGAGACCGC
>CAYJPI010000412.1:0-667 GCA_964372005.1 uncultured Oscillospiraceae bacterium
CCCCTCCGCTCTCATCGCTTTCACGGCCGAATAAGCTCCAGCTCCACTGCCTATTATAACGGTGTTTTCGACCATTTGTATCCTCCTATGTTTTATAAACGGCCTCGGAAAGCATCATCCTTCCGAGGCCTTATAGTGTTAAGCTTCGATTTCCGCTTTTGCCTTCTCAGGAGAAATTTTCTTCATTGCGATGCCGGTGTATCCGTAGATTATATTGATGATAACAACGAGTACCGGGAAGAATGCGAACATCGCGTAAGAGCCTGCTTCAACGCCGAGTACGCTTGCCGTGAATGCGCCCGTAACACTCCACGGAACGAGCGGCGAGCAGGCAGAGCCTGTCGCAAGCGCTACGCGGCCGAGGTTCGTGCTGTCAAGCCCTCTTTCCTTATATGCGGGGGCGTACAATCTTGCAGGGAGCGCGATGCCGATAGGCTGTGCGCCCGTTGAGAATATAACAGCCAATCCGCTTGCTGTTGCAGCAAGGTTGAGGTCGCCGTCGCGGCGAACACGCTTCATTACAGCGCGCATAATTGCGTTGAGTAGGCCGAGTTCTTCAAGCATACCACCGAATGCGGATGCCATGAACATGAGAACGACAGTTCCTGTCATCGAGTTGATGCCGCCGCGTGTTAGCATCCCGTCTAGAGCGTCAACTCCGGTTTGT
>CAYJPI010000412.1:677-2133 GCA_964372005.1 uncultured Oscillospiraceae bacterium
CCATCGAGCCGAGCACTTCAACTACATCCGCGCCCTGGAATACCATAGCCGCAAGTCCGCCAAGTACTGCAACGGCAAGAAGCGAAGGCAAAGCAGGGAGTTTTTTGATGGAGAAAAGTATCGTAACAACAGGGATTAACAAAAGTAGTGGATTAAGATTGTATGAACCTTCGAGACCTGCAATCAAGGTAAGGATCTCGGGGCTGTCCATCGAAACATTGCCTGCATACTGCAAACCCAAGAAGAAGTAAGCTACCAAAGCGATTATAAATGCGGGGATACCGCCTTTAAATGCTTGACCGATGAGATCGAAAAGATTCGAGCCGGACATCGCGGAAGCCATGTTAGTAGAATCGGAGAGGGGCGACATGCTATCACCGAAGGCCGCACCCGATATAACTGCACCTACAAGTAGCGGAGCCGGAAGCCCCATGCCCGTGCCCATAACGGTAAGGGCAAGTCCGACCGATGCGATAGAACCGAGCGAGGTGCCCGTCGATATCGCAACTATACCGGTAACGAGTGCCGCGAGAGGAACGAACACCACGGGACTGATGACCTTCAAACCATAGTAAATGAATGTTTGTATAACTCCGCCTGCGAGCCAGCCGCCGACGATGAGGCCTACAGTAACCAAAATACCCATGGGTACGATGGATCTTTGAACGCCTGCAATAAAGCCCTTTTGGATTTCAGCCCATGATTTGCCCATGTAAATGCCGACAAAGCCAACAGCCACTATACCTGCAACGATGGGGATATGCATACCAACCTTCCAAACAGCGGCGGAAGCCAGTGCACATGCAACAACTGCAAGTATCGGTAACAGTGCCAGTAACACCGTAGCCTCCCTTTGGGTCCTTGGTTTCTTCGGGGTTTTCTGTTTCTCCATGATTTCCACACTCCTAAAAATATTTGCTAACACCATATATAGAGAATGAATGTATTTTAGCCCTATATTCGGTGAAACAGCCTAGTGATCGTACATTTCAAAATATTCCTTGTATATATCCCTAAGATAAGTCTGGTGTTCTTTCATGTAAAAATAGGCGAATTCTCCATTTCTTTCTTTTATCGCGCCCAAAATTTTTCGATGCTGTGTTTCCAGCTGTTCAGCAATTGATCTTTGTTTATAGGGGAAGATTAAAGTAGGTATGCCTTCAAAACGTTCCATTTGTGCTAGTTTTTCAAAAATATCGCTCGTTACAGGGTTTTTCAGTGCATCAACTATGGATTTGTGGAAGCACTGGTTACCATCTTTTTCCTTGGTAGTCGTAATGTCGCATTCCAGGCTTGCTTCTATGTGCTTTATGTCCTCGTCGGAAGCCGCGAGGGCTACTTGCCTCGCTATTTCCGGTTCAAGCAATATTCTTGTTTCGGTAGAAAGAAGAAACCGTGTCTTGTAGTCACGATACTGTTCCTTGTCAGCTTCCAGCAGATCGTGTCGGTCGAGAAG
>CAYJPI010000413.1:0-2112 GCA_964372005.1 uncultured Oscillospiraceae bacterium
AAAAAATGTATGGCATAATGAAGTACGATTTTGGCACATAGTTCACTTTGTGCCAAAATCGTACTTCATTATGCCATACATTTTTTTCATTTACAAGGTTTTTGTTCATTTTGTATTCTATTTCTTATTTATTGTAATAAAATATACATATTTTATTCATTTTATGTGGTGCATATATATATACCGGTGAATTTTTGTTATATTATTGTGTTTACTATTTACTAAACAACAAATACTGATATAATGATGTTATGAAATGTTATAGGAGGTACTGCCACCATGAATCGTAACCAAATTCCTTTCCCTAAGATAGGTATTCGCCCCACCATTGACGGCCGCCGCAGAGGCGTACGTGAAGGTTTGGAAGACCAGACCATGAACCTTGCAAAGTCAGCGGCAAAGCTCATACAGGATTCGATCAAATATCCTGACGGTACACCCGTTGAAATCGTAATAGCTGACACGACCATAGGCGGAGTTGCCGAAGCGGCACGTTGCCAGGCTAAGTTCGAGCGCGAAGGTGTAAGCATTACATTGACTGTATCGCCCTGCTGGTGCTATGGTACCGAGGTTATGGACCAAGACCCAACCACGATTAAAGCTGTTTGGGGCTTCAACGGCACCGAGCGCCCCGGCGCGGTTTTCCTTGCTGCTGTTCTTTCAGCGCATGCGCAAAAGGGACTTCCTGCGTTCTCCATCTATGGCCGTGATGTAAAGGATGCCGGCGACACCGAGATCCCCGAAGATGTTAAGGCGAAACTTTTACTCTTTGCACAGTCCGCGATTGCCGCAAAGGGAATGCGCGCAAACAGCTATTTGCAGATTGGTTCGCTGTGCATGGGCATAGCAGGAAGCATACTCGACCAGGATCTTATGCAGGAATACTTCGGTATGCGCAGCGAATCGGTTGACGAAACCGAAATTCTGCGTCGCATCGATCAAGGCATATATGATGAAGAAGAATTCCAAAGAGCACTTGCTTGGACGAAGGAAAACTGCAAAGAGGGCTGGGACAAGAACCCCGCTGACAAGCAGTTCACTCGCGAAGAAAAGGATGCACAGTGGGAGTTCGTGGTTAAGTGCGCCATCATCGTTCGTGATTTGATGATCGGCAACGAGAGACTCGCCGAGTTGGGCTTTGGCGAAGAGGCTATGGGCCATAACGCAATCGCCGGCGGTCTTCAGGGTCAACGCCAGTGGACCGATTACAAGCCGAATTTCGATTTCTCGGAAGCCATCCTTTCGAGCCAGTTTGACTGGAACGGCCTGCGCCAGCCGCTCGTCGTTGCAACAGAGAATGATACGCTCAATGGCATGAGCATGCTGTTCGGACATCTTCTAACCAATACCCCCGGCATGTTCGCGGATGTTCGCACATACTGGAGCCCCGATGCGGTTAAGCGCGTTACCGGGCATACCCTCGAGGGCGATGCTAAGAACGGCATCATCCATCTCATCAACTCCGGCGCGGTAGCCCTTGATGGTTCCGGTGCTGTTACCGATGAAAGCGGCGCTCCCGTCATCAAGCCTTTCTATGAGATGACCGATGCGGACGCTAAGGCTTGCCTCGATGCAACAGACTGGTGCGCGGCCGATCATGGTTACTTCCGTGGCGGCGGTTTCTCCAGCCACTACAAGAAGAGCACTCGCGGCGGAATGCCCATCACTCTCATCCGTTTGAACCTTGTAAAGGGCGTTGGACCCGTGTTGCAATTCGCCGAAGGGCATAGCGTTGAGCTTCCCGATGATGTGCACGAGGTCATCAACCAGCGCACAGATCCCACATGGCCTACCACATGGTTCGCACCGCGTATCACAGGCGAAGGCGCGTTCACCGATGTCTACAGCGTAATGGCCAACTGGGGCGCTAACCACGGCGCATTCTGCTACGGCCATATCGGCAAGCAGCTCATCACCATGGCATCGATGCTCCGCATCCCCGTGTCCATGCACAATGTCGCGGACGAGGACATCTTCCGTCCCGCTTCCTGGTCGGCATTCGGCACCTCTGATCTCGAAAGCGCCGACTATCGCGCTTGCGCCGCATACGGCCCGATGTACAAGTAAGGGATACGGGGGATTCGTACGGGGGATTTCGCGGGGCTCTGCCCC
>CAYJPI010000414.1:0-2110 GCA_964372005.1 uncultured Oscillospiraceae bacterium
TCGACTCAACCTGATACCAGTAGCTACCATTATACCATTTGTATACTTCCTGGGGTGATGCGTAAATGGTTTCATCGCCCGAGTAAACCGAAGTAAAGAACTGAATTCCGGTACCTGCCATGCTTTTTCTTGCATTGGGTATATCAAGCTCCTGCATCTTTTGGTAGTAATATCCTCCATCAGACCAACCGCAATCGAGTACGAGATGTGCATCGACCGGGAAGTCACGGTAGTAGCGTTGAATCTCTTCTGCTATTCCAAGTTTTTCTGCCGTGCCAAAATACATCTGAGTGTGGCTACCATGACCGCTCGAATATGAATTGTTTTCGGAATTATATGCAATGTCCCCAATCATAGCCTCTTCTAATGTAGGGATTACAAGATGGTCGCGCACTCCGGGCAAATCGCGGGGCACGCCGGAAACACCCGAAAGGAACATTCCTGTGGATGATGTTGGTAGATCATAGCCGATTTGCTTATACAACCACACTATCATTTCAGCGCAGTCAAGGCCGGTAACAGGGTATTTGTATACGCCCGTAGGTGTCCACCATTCGGATGAAAATCCTTCTTGCCTAAATGTTCCGCCGAAGTCGAAGGGGATACCAGTCACTTCAACGCCATTTACTTCATACCTATAGCTACTGATCTTCACATCGTGTGCCTGTTCGTAAGCTTGTACTACCGGATGGTCATACGGTAGTAGCCGCAATCCCACTTCAACAATCTGCTTCTCAAAGTCGGTCATGCTACCCGCTGCATTTGCTGCCACCGGGAAAAGCAAGAATAGGAATACCAGGCCTAGGCTTAAAATTTTCTTCGTCATCGTTCTTTCCTCCTATATTTGATAACGTGCTCCCACGTTAGATTAGCATGTCCATTATTTCATATATTACCGCATATTTAGTTTTAATTGCAAAATGCATCCCCATAATTAATGTTTATCACTCTCCCTCCTCTTTATACAAACAAAATTCTTTTCATCACCGTCATATTTCGCAAAAAAACCTTATGTGTTATAATAATTCCTTATATCTATCCGCTTCATAAACTAAGAAATTTACATCCTTTGCAGTATTATTTCAACATTTTTTGAAAATTCGGCCTATCCAATCAGCGTATCATACCTGTTTGTTTGCGAAGAATGTCGAATGATGCCGCATATCTTTGGTGAACTATTTTCCATCACATTCTCATTATACCTTTCATTTCGGTTATTGTGTATATCCAATGCAGTGATATAAGTAATTTTTATATCCATTCAATTGTGAACTTGATATGGAGAAAAAAACACTTTCCCGTGACTCATATAAGTTGTATAATGAACAAGGAAAACATAATTATGCAGTGTATATGATGTTTGAATAAATTTATACAAAATATATGCGTGCAATCAACGATGCAAAGGAGCATGCGGTGAATCCCAATACAATGATGGAACGACTCGTTGAGCAATACGAGGGATTTTTTGATTTAACTATCCCCTTCAAGCACGACGATTTTAATTTTTTGGCACACGGCCACTATTACCAGCAGCAGGAGCGATACGTACTTGTGCGTAGCGCAAAGATGTATGGTTTCGAAGTACATGAGTACGTGTTTTTTGTGGAATCCGCGCATTTAACGATGTCCGAATGGATACGTTACCGTGATTTTATCAAAAATGCGGAAAAGGATTTTGTTAAGCCTCACAAGGAGCACATGTATTCTTATATGACACTCATGCTTTTGTGTGAAAACATCGACGATGATGTGCGCAAATCGCTGAAGCGTTTCCATTATACGAAGAACTACCGTTTTTCGCTTGACGGATACTGCGCTGTGCGTGTTGCGGCGGCCGACTTGTCTTCTGAGAAGGCATACACAAACATGCAAGGACGCGACCTGAAGAAAGTTCTTGAGCGCGCATTGCATGCATAGTTTTTTCGCAACTTATTCTGTGCGATGGTGCACAAACAAAGGTTGTGAACCTCCATTATGGAGTTTTCGGGATGGCCGAGTCCCGTTAGCTTAAAGCAATTATCATTGTAAAAATCGAAAGGTGGTAAAATCATGAGTTCTATTGTAATCCTATTGATTTCCTTGGTTGTCTTGACAGCTGCCTACTTTA
>CAYJPI010000415.1:0-2103 GCA_964372005.1 uncultured Oscillospiraceae bacterium
AAAGTGAAATTGAACTATTGAGGCAAAGGCCGCTTGAGGTCGGTTATGTAGCAGGGTTTTCACCAATTTCATATACAAATGCACAAGGCGAAGCTGACGGTGCCATGGTGGACATACTAAATGAATTTGCCGAGCGGTATGATTTCGAAGTGAATTACCACCCATACAGCCTTGAGGACCCGCCGGAATTACACCAAAATTTTGATATTTTGCTAACCTTATATGGTGATAATGAATATGAACGGGAACATTATGCTCCAACCGAGGTATTTCATGAAATTCCGATGTATGCAACAATAAATACCGAACTGCTTGGTACAACGTCAATTAGTGAAATATTGGAAAAATCTCCTAGAATCGGTTCACTGCCATATCAGACTATCGATTTTGATGCCTTTCTCGCAGTTAATCCGCAAGTTGAGTTTGCTTTCTACAACAACTGGCATAATATGCTTGATGCTTTAGACGAAGAGAAGCTGGATTTGGTTTTCTGCACCCAAAGTGCGGCTACATATGTTGAAATATACCTTGATCATATGAGTATTTCCACAATACATACAGATACCGTAGCACCCATGCGACTTTTAATTAACCACGATATCGCCGATGAATATGTTCCAATATTTAATGTGGTGGTCGACCGTTATTCGGAAGCAGAGTACACAGCTATAATTGAAGCCAATTCCAATGAAGCTTTGCCTACCCCGGCGATAGGTTTTGGGGATCTTGTCCGTGAAAATTGGTATTATTTTGCATTAGGTCTGTTCATAGTCGCCATAGGATTTATAGCAATATACTACAGGGGGCAGATCGAGAAAAAAGAGGCCTTACTCAAATCATATAACACTGACCCAATGACCGGACTGATGTCAATAAACAAGTTTAGGGGTTCTGCGGAAGAGCTAATTAAAAAGGCAAAACCCGGTGAATATGAGCTGATATCATTTGACATTGATATGTTCAAAACCATTAACACGCACTTTAGCACCGACAGAGGCACTACTGTTATAATAGCTGTAGCGAATGCGCTAAAGAAAGCCCTTGAAGGAACTGACGCCATTGTCACCAGAAGAACGGCAGACCAATTTATGATATTTCGCCGTGTTGACGATGGCGGTACAATGCCCGACATATACGAAGCCAATATTTTGCCTGCAATAGAGGATATCATAATTCAGAAGTATAACGTAACCTTCTCATTCGGTAATGTGATTGTTGACGATGTTAAGGCAAAGGTAACTGCAATTATGGGGCAAGCTGACAATGCAAGGTTGGAGGGCAAGTCCAGGCACAAAACGACTTTCATCACCTTCGATGATAAGATGCGCAAGCAGTACGAAAATAGAGTCAACATCACTTTCAGGATGGAACAAGCGCTAAAAGACCGTGAATTTACCGTTGAGTATCAACCGAAAGTTGATTTCAACACATTAAAGCTTTGCGGCGCGGAAGCACTGGTACGTTGGACACCAAGACTGGGAGAGAAAATATATCCCGATGAGTTTATACCCGTTTTTGAGGAAAACGGATTTATCTCAAGTTTGGACTTGTATGTGTTGGAAGAGGTTTGCAAGTGTATAAAGGAAAGCTGCAATAAGATGGAGATTCCGCGTATTTCGGTAAACCTATCGTCACATACTGTTCTTTCCAATAATGTTGTAAGGCATGTATCGGACGTTTTATCTCTTTATGATATCAGCAAAGATATGATAGAGCTTGAAATCACCGAAAGTGCGGTTGAAGCAAATACCGAGCAATTTCTTGCCACCCTAAAGAAATTTAAGAAGCTCGGGTTTGCAATATCCATTGACGACTTCGGCGCGGGTGTATCTTCACTTAACAGGTTGTCGTCTATCGAAGCAGATGTATTAAAGCTTGATAAAGCATTTTTCGACTTAAAGGACCAGGGTAGCAACAGCACGATTGTAGTTGCTGACGTCATCAAGATGGCGAAGCACCTTAAAATGAAAGTAGTTGCCGAGGGCGTTGAAACCGCAGCACAAGCACTGTGGCTACAAGGCATCGGATGTGATTATGCACAAGGATACTATTTTGCCAGGCCTATGAAAGTAGAAGATTTTAAAGCGCTGCTCATAGAAAAAA
>CAYJPI010000416.1:0-2093 GCA_964372005.1 uncultured Oscillospiraceae bacterium
GTCAACAAGGCGGTTGCAAGCATGGGCTATCCGAGACCTGCACCCTTCATGACATTGAGTTTCATATCATTGCCCACAGTCCCCGAACTCGGCCTTACCGATCTTGGACTTGTGGATGTTGAAAAGCACTGCTTAATACCCGTAATTCAAAAATAATTAGTAGAGTAAGTACAACATGAGCAATTGGGTAGCAAATATCGTCACGGATAATGATGTTACGTTCATCATGGAGAAGGTTGAAGATTTCATATCGAAGCATGGTTTTAAGGTGGAGCATGATGAGGTTGTGAAGCTCCTAAAGGATGCAGGCGCAACTGAGAACGCCCAAGGTCGCATATGCCTTTCAAAGAAGATGCAGGAAGGAGCCTTGTCGACTATAACGCGCGATTTTCTGGTCGCCGGAATTGACCCCAAGTATGACATACACTTCCCACATCCCAAGGGCTTGTTCTACGCACAAGGCCCTATAGGCCAGACGAAATATCTCGATGCTATTACGAATGAGCTTCGTGATTGCACCATGGACGATCAGATCGACTTTTTGAAGGTACAGCAGGCATGTAAACACATCAACTTCTGGGGAAATTTCACCGCAAAAGTCGAGAATCACCCGATAAGAACGCTCGATCTACATATGGCGTTAAATTGTATGAAACACTGCAGTAAGCCCGGAACGTGGATGATCTACGATGAACACAGCATTGCATATGGCATTGAGATGGCGGAGGCTATTGCAGGCGGCTCGAAGGAACATTCGGCAAGGCCGCTACTCGCGCTCGAAGCCGCCGCCGCAAGCCCGATGGCAATACATCATATGGATGCGGAGATGATATTGCAAAGCGCGAGGAAGAGGATTCCTCTCATATGTGCATCGCTTCCGACAGCAGGTGCAGGAGCTCCCATCACCCCGGAGGGCGTGGCGTTCCTGTCCGTCGTGGAGGGAATGTTCCTCGTGATGATCGCACAAATCATAAACCCGGGTACACCTTGCATGGTAGGATCACTGCATCTTACGATGGACATGAGCACGACGCAGACTATATCTACCACTGCTGAGATGATGCGCAGTATGCTTTTGAGCGTTCAGGTGCTTGAACGCGGTTACAAAGTTCCCGTTAGAACTATGGGCGCAGGAGCGAATGCCCATACGCTTGATGGGCAAACGTTCGCCGAGGATGCTATAGCCACGCACATCATGGGAATATCGGGAGCGAGCCTTCTTGACGGACTCGGCACTTTCGATGGATGGATGGCGGCATCGCCTTTGCAGATGATAATAGACAATGACCTCGTGGAGATGGCATTAAATATTCGCGAAGGCGTGAAGGTGGATCTTGACAGAATAGGTTATGATGCCATCGTCGAGCAGATCGCCGCAAAGAATGGCGCGTTCATCGACAATGACCACACTATGGATTATTTTAGAGAAATAATATATCCCAAGACTTTTGTTCGCAACTCCTACGCTTCTTGGGAATCGGCCGGCAAGATGGGAATGATGGAGCTTGCACGGGAGGAATACAAAAAAATCATTGCTAACCACGAGCCCGTGGCGCATTCAGCGGAGTTATTGGCGCATCTCGATTCGATAGTGGCCCATGCGGACAAATCAGCCGTGCAACTTTAACTTATGGAATAGAAGGAGAAACGCAATGAGTAAGAAAAATGAACAAGCGACATCATTCGGAACTGAATCGATTACTCAAGAGAGCAGACAAAGCTGGGTAAAAATTTGCTTCGTTTGGCTCGGTCTACTCTTCGCGGTATCAACTATGATGCAGGGCGGCGTGGTAGGCACGCAACTTCCACTCGGTGAAGCCTTTGTCGCGATTATCATAGCAAATCCGAATGCCGAGATAATTTTGAGCCGTGAGCATATCCACCCCGGCATCGTGGAGCATGGTTCACCGGATTTCCTTAGAAATCCGGTGTTTCAGTAAGGAGATATGTCATCGCCGCAGGCGATGACCACCATGCGTATGTATGCCTTAACTGATGTGCGGTGAAGTTTTCACTTGCCCATACTTTGGGGTTACCACGGCTCGCATCGCGTCCACCGGCTTTGAGGTTTAAGTGGCGGATAAAGCTCGCCC
>CAYJPI010000417.1:0-1149 GCA_964372005.1 uncultured Oscillospiraceae bacterium
ATTTCCTGAGATACGAGAATAAGAAAATCATTACGCCGTCAAGGTTTTTGCCGAGCGAGAGTGCTATTAGTTACCATAATAGTCATGTGTTTGTGGGGTGATGAAGTTGCTATTGTCAGCAAAACGCATACCGAGAAACAATTTGCTCTATGTGGATAGCTGTATGGAACAGGTTTTAGATGCGATAAGTGGAGCGGATAGCGACGCAGCTACTCTCACATTTGATGAAATGTTGGACAGGATGCAGACTGTAAATCCATTGGGAATATCGCACATGGACGTATATGCGTCCATGTTGAAGCGATTGGTTAGGGCATTTGTACTGGGTGATTTGTATTCTGAGGGGTGGAATGGTGAGTTGGATTATTTGAAGGTGGCTGAGACGTATAATGAGGATGGAAATTCGCCGTTTGAGCCGATGAACCTTGAGTCGTTTGACGGATGGCTGGCACAGGTGATAACGATTAGAGTATAAGTTATGCTACGTATCACTATATTCACTAGTAAGTATTACCGCTTGCTTGATGAGAGTATCACGGACAAGCAGCCAATTTCTTGTATAGATGATTGGGGAATTGCGAAACGCAAATGTGACATATGCCCCACGCTCAAGGCGAACATGGGGACGTATCCCGATAGAGTGGGAATAACATTTCCAACCCCAAACCCCTGCAACCATGCCACTCCAAGCGGTTTTCGCACCACCCAACAAAATGGCATAAATTATAAAAGCTAACAAAACACCAACACAAAGCAAAAAGGCTCTCCGCATTCGACGGAGAGCCCTTTTTACTATTCTACCTTCTCACTATTCTACCTTCTCACTATTCTACCTTCTCACTATTCTACTTTATAATAATCCTTCTAACAAGTTTCCAAGCCTCTTCTATGAAAAGCGGCGCGATGGAAAGCAACACAACCTCGAGCATCAATTCGCTCGGAAGAGCGGCTAAGCTGAATAGATCCCTCAAAGGCGCGAAAGTAAGGAGGATGAACGTGAGCAGTATGCCACCGAGCGCCGCGAGGAAAAGCCACTTATTTGTAAGCGCATAGCTCGAGAAGATGGTTTTAATATC
This sequence comes from uncultured Oscillospiraceae bacterium, assembly GCA_964372005.1. Taxonomy (GTDB): domain Bacteria; phylum Bacillota; class Clostridia; order Christensenellales; family CAG-138; genus CAYPKG01. The sequence goes on from CAYJPI010000417.1 coordinate 1,077, forward strand.
ACTGCGCAAATTGAAAGCATGTACAAGCTCCGATAATGACAGCACAGCGAAAGCCATCGTGCGCGCCGTGTCG
>CAYJPI010000417.1:1159-2086 GCA_964372005.1 uncultured Oscillospiraceae bacterium
AGTACGCCACAAATGTAATAGCGCCGATCATTATACCCATCCAGCCAACGCGCATTGCAAAGCTCCTGTTAAACAGGCTCGTTCCCTTGGTGGGCTGCCTATCCATTATGCCGGGCGATGCGGGATCAAGCCCGAGCGCAAGCGCAGGTAAGCTATCCGTGATAAGATTTATCCACAAAATGTGTATAGCCAGTAGCGGTTCTTCCATGTTTAGGATTACCGCGGTAAGCAATACAAGCACCTCTGCAAGATTGGACGAGAGGAGGAACATGATGGACTTCTTGATATTGTCGTATATGCGCCTTCCTTCTTCCACCGCCGCAACCACCGTTGCAAAATTATCATCGGTAAGTATAACATCGGCGGCTTCCTTGGCAACTTCCGTACCAACTTTGCCCATCGCGCAACCGATATCGGCTTGCTTAAGTGCAGGTGCATCGTTAACGCCATCGCCCGTCATGGCCACTACATCACCATGCTTTTGCCATGCGTTAACTATGCGCATTTTATGTTCGGGAGATACACGCGCGTACACGCTAATATCCTTAACGCTATTGTATAATTCGTCATCGTCCATCTTGGCAAGTTCAACGCCGGTAACGGCCTTGTCGCCGCGATTTTCATCGTATATGCCAAGCTCTTTTGCGATGGCCGTTGCGGTAAGCTTATGGTCGCCCGTTATCATAACGGGGCGTATGCCTGCGCTTGCGCAAAGGCTAACCGCTTCTTTGGCTTCCTCGCGCGGCGGATCTATCATGCCGGTTACGCCAAGGAAAACGAGGTTCTCTTCATGGGAGATGAGTTCGCCCGTCGGCCTCTTCTCATATCCGATGGATGCATATGCAAGCACCCTCAGTGCATCGCCTGCAAGTTTCTCGTTTTGCTCGCGGAAGAAATTCCTGTCATCTTCATTGATGGGACGGGCAC
>CAYJPI010000418.1:0-2085 GCA_964372005.1 uncultured Oscillospiraceae bacterium
AATGCGTCCACATTAAAACCCCGCAAGACAATTGTTTTGCGGGGTTTTTAAATTGCTGATTATTCTACATGAATGTTTTGCCTATGCACCGTATATCTTCCCGTCACTTCGTCCTTTTTGTCGTAATCGGCATATATCACCTCGCCCTTTTCCCGAAGAAAGCAAATCCCCCTCTTTATTCCGAAGGATTGGCTTTTTAGTTCGCGCACGATTCTTTTTTCGGCTTCCGAGTAGGTGTCACGCAAGCAGAGCGGAAGCCTACCTGAAGCATTTTTTGCAAGCCAGCCTTCCTTCATGATATCCCTTGCATACGGTACTTTTGGAGAAAAGCAACGTAAAATTGTTTCACAAAACTCATCGATATTCTTCCTCGGAATATGCTTGCATTCGCGCCCAACATATAGTAAAAACGAAAAGAGATTGCCGTTGTGCTTGACGTAGGCGAACAAAAGTGAAGCAAAATAACCTGAGTTATACAATCGGTCGAGGATATCCTCCACGGCATCGATGCACCCGAGTTCCTGCTCGCTTATCCACGGCGTGTGGAGAACTTCATAAGGAGGATTCTTTGAAAAAGTGCCGTAGTTTTGCTTTTCAAGCGTGCTTCCATGTAGCAATTTGAGCACGCCGAGCTGTATCATGTGAGGGCTAAGCATAAGGAGGGTGTCAACTCCCAATGCAAAACTATCAAAACTCTCAAAGGGGAGGCCTGCTATTAGATCAACGTGGACATGTACATTCTGTGATGCAATGATCTCGGTGAGGTTAGAGAGCAATCGTTCGAAATTCGTTTTTCTATTTACCGCTTCAAGCGTTTTTTCGTTGAAGCTCTGAACCCCCACTTCTATCTGGAATAAGCCTTTCGGTGCGGAACAGAGTAGGCGAACAAAGTCCTGTGTCATGATGTCGCCCGCCATCTCAAAGTGATAGCGTACCCCGTCGTACACGGGGTTTTTCGCTATGATGTGACGTATAATGTCAGATGCATGTTTTTCGTTACAATTAAAGGTTCTGTCTATGAACTTGATCGTTTGTGTGCCGCTTTTGCTGAGCAAGTCGATATCGCGCTTCACCCTTTCAATATCGAAAAAACGTACATTTCCAACCGCGCCCGAAAGGCAGTAAGAACAACTAAATGGGCAACCCCTGCTCGATTCCATGTATGCGATTCTTGCATTAAGGTCGCGGAAATAGTGCTCGGTATAGGGGGAGGGTGGGTCATCCTTTGAACGGTGGGGTGGGCGTATGTTTCCCCTGTAGCAAAGCCCGTCAATCTCACATATATCGATGCTATTCTTGCTTAGGGCACGCACAAACTCATAAAATGGGCGCTCGCCCTCGCCGCTTATCACGTAATCTACGCTCGGAATTTCGCGAAGCACATCTTGCACGTTAAAGCTAACCTCCGGGCCGCCCAGCACGATGATCGCGTGGGGCAGACATTGCCTAATTTGCGGAATTATTTTTTTTACGACATTCATATTCCATATATAACATGACACACCAAGCACATCCGGGCGTTCTTCTATGATGTCGTGAATAATCGCCTGCACGTCTTCGTTTATCGTCCTTTGCATAACTTGTGCATCGCTGATCTTGTCCACCGACGCTCTTAGATACCATACGGCAAGCGATGAGTGAATGTACTTTGAATTTAAACTTAGAAGAAGAATCTTTTGCATTTTGCATTCCTTATCAAGTATTTGTTGAACAGTATATCACATGACATATGAAACTTAAACATCAATCATCAAACATATTATGTTACATATTAAGTTTGCAGGATATTATTGGCTATTATGCTAAAAATATTTCATTATACACAGAAGAAAACTTATTGTTGACATAATTGAAGAATTAACTTATTATATTACATAACAAGTTCACGCTGGGGGATGAGCCATGGTAAAGATAAAAGTAACTACCTTGTATGAACAAACAGCCATTCAAGTTAAGGGCTTAATACTAAGTGGCGAATACAATAAGGGTGATATTTTGCCCAGTGAATCGGCGCTGATTTCCATGACGGGGGTAAGCCGTATCACGGTGAGAGAGGCGCTTAAAAAGCTCACCGAACTCGGTATT
>CAYJPI010000419.1:0-2081 GCA_964372005.1 uncultured Oscillospiraceae bacterium
CCGATGCTCGGCTCGAGGTGATTTCCGATTCATGCTTGGTTTGTCGCCTTTGCGCCAATGATCACGGCGCAAAGACGGTTGAGGGTTTCTTTCACTCCGGCTTATTCGCTTATTAGCCACACGCAAAAGCGAGAGCAAAATTGCTCTCGCTTTAACATTGTGTGTTTAGTGATGGTTTCCACATGTGGCTATCCGAGTCATTGACGGGGAGATTCACATGCGACCACCAGAGTCATTGACGGGGAGATTCACATGCGACCACCAGAGTCATTGACGGGAGAGATTCATGAGGCGATATCGATCATCGAAATTATGATGCATCTTCCTCTGTGGATTCTTCGAGGAATTTCATCTCATCGTTCATCGTCAGTCGCGGAGCTTCCGTCTTATCGATAGCTTCCTTGGTAACAACGCAACCTTTAACATCGGCTCTCGACGGTATGTCGTACATGATATCCATCATGACATCCTCAAGTATTGCACGCAATCCGCGAGCGCCGGTCTTTCTTTCGATAGCCTTTTGCGCAACCGCCTTCAATGCATCTTCATCAAAGTCAAGCTCCACTCCATCCATCTCAAAGAGCCTACGATACTGGCGCGTGAGCGCATTCTTGGGCTCTGTAAGTATTGAAAGCAACGCCTCTTCATCAAGCTGGTGCAATGTAACGATGACAGGCATACGGCCGACGAACTCCGGTATCAAGCCGAACTTCAGCAAATCCTCGGGTAAAATATCCTCGAGTATCGCGCCGATATCCTTATCGACATTCGACTGTACATCCGCACCGAAACCCATCTGCTTCTCGCCGACACGCTTCTTGATTATCCCATCGATTCCCGCAAAAGCACCACCGCAGATGAACAGTACATTCGTTGTATCAATCTGAATGAACTCTTGGTGCGGATGCTTACGCCCACCTTGCGGCGGCACGCTCGCTACCGTACCTTCGAGTATCTTCAACAGTGCCTGCTGCACACCTTCGCCCGAAACATCACGCGTGATCGACGGGTTCTCGCTCTTCCTCGAAATTTTATCAATCTCATCGATGTAGACAATACCGCGTTCAGCACGTTCCACATCATAATCAGCCGCTTGTATAAGCTTTAAGAGAATATTTTCAACATCCTCGCCTACATAACCTGCTTCGGTAAGCGATGTGGCATCCGCAACAGCAAAGGGAACATTGAGTATTCTTGCAAGCGTTTGAGCCAGCATAGTTTTACCGCAACCGGTAGGCCCAAGCATGATGATATTACTTTTTTGCAACTCAACATCATCGTTGGACGCACCTGCACCGATACGCTTGTAGTGATTGTATACGGCAACCGCAAGCGCTTTTTTAGCCTCCGGCTGTCCTACAACATACTCATCAAGCACGCCGACTATTTCGCGAGGCTTGGGCACATCATCAAGCTCCACGGGTTTATTCATGGTATCCTCTTCGATGATCTCCGTGCATAAGTCCACGCACTCATTGCAGATGAATACCCCCGGACCCGCTACGACGCGCCTTACCTCATCCTGAGTTTTGCCGCAAAATGAGCATTTCACAGGGCCTCTTTCATCATTTCTGGGCATAATCTACCTCCACCGAATCTAAAATTCGGTTCCTTCTTATCTTCTTGGGGGGATAATATCATCGACCAAGCCATAGGCCTTCGCCTGCTCTGCCGTCATGAAACGATCCCTTTCGGTGTCCGCCGTCACCTGCTCGATGGGCTGACCCGTGCGCTCCGCGAGTATGCGATTGAGCATCTGCTTCATATCTCGCATTCTGTCCGCTTGAATTAAAATATCGGTCGCTTGGCCGCGTGCTCCGCCGCTGGGCTGATGAATCATTACCTCAGCATTAGGGAGAATTTTACGTTTTCCCTTTGCTCCCGCCGCAAGCAAGAATGCGCCCATGGAAGCTGCCATACCGATGCATATGGTGGATACATCGCATTTGATGTACTGCATCGTATCAAATATAGCCATACCGGCCGTGACAGAACCTCCGGGGCTGTTGATGTAGAGGTTGATGTCCTTATCCGGGTCATCAGCCTCCAGGAACAAGAGTTGTGCAACGATGACATTTGCT
>CAYJPI010000420.1:0-2041 GCA_964372005.1 uncultured Oscillospiraceae bacterium
TCCGCCACCTATTCTGTCAAAAACGCGCATATCGTAGGATCGAGACAGGTAGCAATCATTGCCTTTTTTATAAATCATACCTGCCCAGCCGTTATCATTCGCGGAAATAGACGTGCGCAATGTAATTGCGACATACGAACAACCGTATTCCTTTGCAATAGCCTTCGCAACATCTTTATATGCATCGTGCGAAATCGCACCTGATTCTACATCCGTTCCTGATGCCTTAATGCCAAGTACTTTTTCGGCATCTTCTTCATTAGCTATGCACACATCAACATACTTCATAAGCTTAGACATGACTTCGCGGGCCTTATCCGTGCTCCATAAGTTTTTGCGATAATTTAGATCACAGCTAATCGTTATTCCTCTTTTCTTAGCCTCTTGGCATGCAATTAGGCAAGCATCCGCCATGCTTTCGCTAAGGGCTGGAGTAATTCCGGTAAAGTGAAACCACGATGCATCGCCGAAAATTGCATCAAAGTCGAAATCTTCCGCTGTTGCAGTAGCGATGGAAGAATTTTTGCGATCGTAAATCACCTTAGATGCGCGCTGTGATTGCCCTTTCTCCGCAAAGTATATTCCAACCCGCTCGCCGGTTCTTATAATCTTGGATGTATCTACTCCAAAATAGCGCAAAGAATTTATGGCCCCTTGCCCAATATCATTTTGGGGAAGCGCACTGACAAAGGCAACATCACAACCGAAATTAGCAAGTGACACCGCCACATTGGCTTCTCCTCCGCCAAATGTAGCCTCAAGTTGGTTTGTTTGCATAAATACATGCCCATCCGGGGGCATTAATCTAAGCATAATTTCTCCAAAAGTAATAATTTTCTTCATGAATATAAGCCTTTCTTAAAGCTGTAAGTATATTATAATTCTAGTTCTTTTGCACAAGGTGAATTGCGAACCCGGATATTTTATCATTAAAATATATCGCCTTTATATTCCCTTTTTCATCTTTTTTTGTTGTATCTTCGTTAAATAAAACGCCAATAGCCGTAAAGTATCCAATAGCCCTGTCTATGTTCGATGTTGAGTACGCAATATGCCCTTTTGCCTCCAAATAACGCGAATGCACTACCTCTATCGATTCATCGATAAAAATCGAACTTGATCCATGCGTTATTTTTTCTGCCATCAACATCGATTGTAAACTACCGGCAGCTGTGCACGCCTCTTCCGCATCTTCGGCATGAATGCCTACGTGAGCCAGTTTAATATCGAGCATAGCGCGCACGCTTTTTTTACACAGGTGTGTTATCTCTGCCCATTGCCTTGTCCTAGCAAAATTTCCTATCATAAAGGCACCGCCGCATGCAGCTGTTTTTTTATAATCGGAGAATTCTTTGATGTTATGCAGTCCTATTCCTCCCGTTGGCATGAACATTATATCAGGATAAGGGCCGTTGAGCGCCTTCATCATATCTATGCCGCCACTTTGTACAGCGGGAAAAAATTTGATGGTTTTAAATCCAAGGTGGATAGCTTTCTCTATTTCGCTTGGCGTTATTGCACCAGGGAAGAGTGGAATATTGTTGTCTTTTGAAAATTCCACAACCTCCATATTTAGACCCGGACTCACAATGAACTGCACACCTGCATCCAGAGCCTGTTTTGCTAGTTCTATACTTGTAACCGTTCCTGCTCCAACTATCATATTTGGCCTTGCCTCTCGCATTCGCTTTATCACGGTGCAAGCATCATCCATGCGAAAGGTTACCTCTGCAACCGGGATTCCACCATCGCATAATGCATCGGCAAGAAATGTGCTATCATTAGGGTCAACATATGTAACAACCGGGACTATTCCTATACTAAGCACCTTATCAACTATTGCGTTGCTCATACTCTTAACCCTTCCATATACTCTTTTATGCGGCGTAAACCTTCGGTGATGTTTTTCTCACTTGTTGCGTACGTTAAGCGAATAAAACCTTCCCCGGCTTGCCCAAAGCCGCTTCCAGGCACCGTAACAACACCTTTTTTTTGCAATAAATCCATAGAGAAATCCTTAGAAAGCATCCCGTTTCCTTTA
>CAYJPI010000421.1:0-2033 GCA_964372005.1 uncultured Oscillospiraceae bacterium
CAAACTTCGTAAACTTTTCAAGATAAGTCAGAACGGTATTATCCCTTACGGATAGACCGACGGCAAGGCCAAACGCCTTTCGATCCTCGGAAAGATAGCCTATTCCGTGCATTACGGCATCGCTGGGTGACTTAATCGACAGTTCTTTGCCGTGAAGGAGTATTTTTCCACTCGCTCTTGGATCGGCGCCAAACAGTGCACGCATGGTTTCCGTCCTACCGGCACCAACAAGGCCCGCAAAGCCAAGGATTTCACCCTTACGAACTTTGAAAGAAACATCTTTTACATTGTGTGCAACCAGATTCTTCACCTCGAGCACAACGGGAGCGTCCGCCGGGACATTGCTTTGTTGCTTCGGGGTTTCGTATATGGTTCGGCCAACCATCATGTTAATTATGTCTTCCTTAGTTACATCGCAAGTATTAACGGTATCCACGTACTGGCCGTCACGCATAACGGTAATTCTGTCGGTTATTCTCCAGAGTTCTTCCAATCTGTGAGAAATGTAAATAATACCTTTACCTTGTGATTTTAGGCTGCTGATGAATTTGAATAGTTCGTCGATTTCTGTGTCGGTAAGTGGTGCGGTAGGTTCGTCCATAACGAGCAGCTCGCTGTTATAGCTCATAGCTTTGGCAATTTCCACAAGTTGTTGACGGGCAACGGTTAGGTGAGAAACCTCAATATCCGAGGGAATATCTATTCCCAGCGAGTTGATGAGCTTTGCTGCATCGCTGTTCATCTTCGCTTCATCGATGAACAAACCTGCCATTTTCGGCTCTCTCCCTATAAAAATATTTGCTGCAACGGTAAGATGGTTCATAAGGTTAAGTTCCTGATGAATCATTCCTATTCCGAGTGCTTGCGCATGACGTGGGCTTGATATGTCTACAACTTCACCTTTGAAGCGTATCGTTCCCTCGTCCTTTTTATATATGCCGTTCAACACTTTCATGAGAGTGGATTTGCCTGCACCATTTTCGCCTATGAGTGCGTGTACTTCGCCGGGCTTCACATTAAAGCTTACACCATCGAGTGCATGTACACCCGGGAAATACTTGTGAATGCCCTCCATTTGCAACAATGTGTCAGTCATTTAATCCCCTCATTCTCATCTGTATTTTGCGCATTAATTAACAGGAGTCTACCATGTGTATGCAACTTTGTCAAGGTGGCAATGATGATTGGTAGATGAAACATATTTATGGAAAAATGCAAAGGGGATTGTTCGTTATCGAAAAAAACCACATATTGTCTAACTTTTTTTGCAATCAAGCATTGTGGATATTATGTCCAATCACGAATGTTAACAGAAGGAAGTATGAAATTGCATCGGAATTGGCTGAACCAATGCTTGCGATTGAAGTATTTTATTCTGTATTTTCGCAAATATATTATTTTTTCTGGGACGATGCAGGTGACGGTGTATGCATGTATATTGTTGTTACACAGGCCCATTCACTTGACAAGAAATATACATTGTGCAATTATATTCACAAAGAGATGATTTCAATGTGCTATGAGTATTAGATAGTGAAAAATATGCAGTTTACTCTCAGGCCTATAATATAGAAAATATGAGCAATTGGTTATTAAACAATCTACAAGCAAAGGAGATTTTCGTATGGTAGATGATGTAAAAGTTTTTCATAATTATGCCGATGAAAAAGAGGAAAAGTTTAGTGATGTAGTAAGCGGTTGGCACAAATACGCCAAAGAAATGTATGACAATACCCATGATGAAACGAGAATACAAAGATGGAGCTATTCGAGTGGACTATATAAGTATTTCGATAATCACGGCAAAGCAATAACTGATGACAATCCGTATTTGAGGGTTGTTGATTTGCATGAGTTTGACACGCATATTAAAAATTTGCCGATTCCGCTCGATCCGCCCGCATTCAACAACAAAAACAGGCCTAATTTCTTTGGCACGTCCATGGATGAAACGCTTGACAATCCAGAGGAATACAAGCACCATCTTCACACTTCCTTTGAGAGGATTTTAAGCGAAGCTAAGGGGATAGACC
>CAYJPI010000422.1:0-855 GCA_964372005.1 uncultured Oscillospiraceae bacterium
CTCCCAGCGGGAATGCAAGTTTTTCTCGACGTAGTAGAGCGAAAAAAGAACCAAATTCGGCCGAATGAACACTATTGTCCACACTATCTAAATGTTTTTCTGTTCTTTTTCTCATTTATATGATAAAATATAAATTAAAAATAAAATTCAGGAGAAAATATATGACGAAAATCGGATTCATCGGATCGGGTAACATGGGCGAATCAATACTTCGCGGCATCGTCAAAGAGGAGATATGTGCTCCACACGATGTGTATGTGTTTGATCCCGACATCTCTAAGGTCGATAAATTACGCAAGGAACTCGGCGTGTTTACAGCGCAAAGCGCAAGCGCCATGATAAGCGCCGTTGACGTGGTTTTCCTTTGCGTTAAACCTAATATATGCGAAAAAGTACTTTCTGCCATCAGTGCAGAGCTAAAGAACAAGGCACTTGTTTCAATCGTGCTGGGGTGGGGGATGGACGCCCTGAAAAAATGCGTAGATCCGTCCTGCAGGATACTTAGAACGATGCCAAACACGCCTTGCATGGTGTCCGCAGGTATGACGGCATTTGATGCAGGGTATACCCTCAGTGAGGACGAGTTCGACTTCGCTATGAGCGCATTTGAAGCGATAGGGCGCGTTGCGGTAGTTCCCGATTATTTGATGGATGCGGTAACGGGTGTATCGGGTAGCGGCCCCGCCTATGCATATATGTTTATAGAGGCTATGGCCGACGGCGGTGTGCGCGCCGGACTTCCGCGCGATATCGCATATACCCTAGCGGCGCAAACCATGTTCGGTGCGGCCAAAATGGTGCTCGAAACTGGCAAACATCCGGGAGAACTCAAGGATGCGGTATGCTCGCCCGGCG
>CAYJPI010000422.1:865-2032 GCA_964372005.1 uncultured Oscillospiraceae bacterium
CAGCTGTAATAAAGGGAGTAGATGCGTGCGTGAAGAAGGCACAGTCGCTCAAAAAGGACTGAACATATGAAGGAAGTTACCGTTTACACGGACGGCGCCTGCTCCGGCAACCCCGGCCCCGGGGGTTATGGCGCCGTGCTTTTTTATAATGAGCACAAGAAAGAAATCAGCGGCGGGGAAAAACACACTACCAACAATCGGATGGAGATTATGGCGGCGATTGTGGCACTTGAGATGTTAAAGGAGGCTTGCAAGGTCGGTTTGTATACGGACAGTGCATATCTTTGCAATGCCTTTTCTCAAGGCTGGATAAAAAATTGGAAAAGAAACGGTTGGATGACCGTGAAAAAACAACCGGTTGAAAACCGCGATCTATGGGAGAGAATATTACTGCAAAGCGATAAACACGAAATCACTTGGAACAAGGTGAAAGGTCACAGCACAAATAAATGGAACAATAGATGTGATGAGCTGGCAAGGCAGGCCATAAAGCAATTATAAACTATGGAGGATTGTATTATGCAGATGAATGAAAAAATCGTTTCCGAGGGGTTAACATTCGATGACGTGCTCCTTATACCTAATGAGAGCGATATAACCCCCAATGATGTTGACTTACGTACTCGAATCACAAATGAAATTTGTTTAAATGTTCCCATGCTTTCCGCCGCAATGGATACCGTTACGGAATCCAACATGGCAATAGCTATGGCGCGCCAAGGAGGCTTGGGCATCATCCACAAAAATATGACGCCTTCCGAGCAGGCCACGCAAGTGGACAAGGTTAAACGCTCCGAGCATGGAGTAATCGTAGATCCGTTTTTCCTTTCTCCGGATCATCTCGTTTCCGATGCACTCGCATTGATGTCCAATATCGCATATCAGGCGTTCCGGTCACCGTTAAGGGAAAACTCGTCGGAATACTTACAAACCGTGATTTGCGCTTTTTAGAGCGCGAGGACGTGCCTATAAAAGGCCTTATGACGAGCGAGAGGTTAATCACCGCTCCGGTCGGCATCACCATGGATGATGCAAAGGAAATATTACGTAAACATCGAATAGAGAAGCTACCCATTGTGGATGAAGATTTTAACCTAAAAGGCCTCATCACCATCAAAGACATAGAAAAAGCCATACAATATCCACTATCCGCCAAGGATAAAGGGG
>CAYJPI010000423.1:0-2030 GCA_964372005.1 uncultured Oscillospiraceae bacterium
AGCGTTCGGTTTGAACAGGGTTCACCTGCAAAAAAGATGCCGGGCTTATAGAAAATCTAAGGCCGCACAATGTCTCTTCGATGCGCTTTTCTCCATACAACAGCCTATATTTTGGCCCGAGTATGGCATTTGTTTTATTTGCATGCAAATTCAAGTAAATGCTTTTCAGCCCGGGCACTCTATCGCACAACAGCTCTACTAGGGCTTCTTCATTGGGGATTTCGCCCGTAGATACGATTACTGCCATAACGTCGCCCGATGTTGTAACCCTTGCCATAACATGCCTAAGTAATCCCGCACCCGTATTCTCATCATAGGTCGTGATACCATATTCATTCGCAAACGATTGAACGGTTTTCGCCACGAGCACCACGGAAGAATGCTGTATCAAGCAATCATCAATCGGGATCAAACGGTGGCTTTTGGGCGCAAAGAAACCCACCTCCACCTTACCGTCAAGCGTGCCAATGGGGAAACTCCCCTTGTTACGGTACTGATAGGGCTCTATTTGCATACCCATCACATCGTCAACTTCAATGTTTTCAAAGCCGCCAATGCGCTTGAAGGCATCATAAACCACCTTCTGCTTTGCATTTAGTTGAGCCGCATAGGTTAGATGTTGCAATGTGCACCCACCGCAACGTGAAAAGTGCGAACATGGTGCATCGATGCGGTATTCCGAAGGCTCGATTACCTCCGTTAGTTTCCCTACCGCATAAGTAGCCCCTGCCTTTATTACATGCGTACGCACCCGTTCACCCATCAGGGCGCCGGGCACGAACAGGGCGTAGCCGTCAACGCGGCCAACACCTTGACCCTCTGAACCGAGGGCATCAATCGAAAATTCTACATCGTCGTTTTTCTCGACGGGAGGACGTTTTGCCATATCAGAACTTACACAGCGCTTCGCTCAATCCATATAGATAATCATCGAAGCGTTCCTTTTCTTCGACTGCCTCACTTATGGGCACATCGATAATTTTGTTGTCACGTATGCCGAGAGCTCGTCCCGACTGTCCTTCTTCAATTAGTTCCACAGCCCTAAACGCGAGCCTTGTTGCAAGCACTCTGTCGAACACGGAAGGGTTGCCGCCTCGCTGAATGTAGCTTAGAACCACCGCTTTTATATCCACATCCGTGCGTTCCTTTACGAACTTTGCAAACTCATCGGCATGGCCTGCTCCTTCAGCGATAATTACCATGCTCGTGTGGCGACCTTTAAGCTTGTTGTCTGCAAGCTGTTTTGCCGCATCCTCCCACGAACGGGGACGCTCGGGTAAAAGAATTATATCCGCAGGGCCTGCAATTCCCGCCCATAGCGCGATATCGCCGCAAGCTCTACCCATAACTTCAACTACACCCACGCGATCATGCGCGCGCATGGTATCACGAATCTTTGAAATTTCGTTTGCTACATTGTTGATAGCCGTATCAAAGCCGATGGTAAAATCGGTGTAACCAAGGTCGTTATCAATAGTGCCGGGCAGCGCCATCGTTGCAATCCCCTTTTCACTTAGGAAATTTGCACCCTTGTAGCTACCGTCGCCGCCGATAACGATAAGCGCATCCATATTGTATGCACGCATCACCTTCATCGCCTGTTCCTGTCCCTCGGCTTCTCTAAAGCGCGGGCTTCTCGCTGTGCGAAGTATCGTACCCCCACGCTCGAGAATGTTATGCACATCATCATATTGCATGGGCTTTATATCGCCTTCCATAAGTCCCTGATACCCATGATAGACACCCAAGATGGTATGCCCCTTGTCGAGACCCGCCTTCACAACGCCACGAATTGCCGCATTCATACCCGGTGTGTCACCGCCGCTGGTTAATACTCCGATACGCTTCATGCATTTGCACCATCCTTTGTTAGTTTCTAATCTAACTATATCACATGCATTTCGTTTTGCACACGAAAAAAATTCATTTTTGCACAAGTTTTACGTTCGCATCACCTATTTCACCCTCGAGCACCTCCATAAGCGCATCACTGGGATTAACGAAAAGATGTTTTGGCACCATCCTTTTTC
>CAYJPI010000424.1:0-2025 GCA_964372005.1 uncultured Oscillospiraceae bacterium
CGCACTTTGTGGCTATGAAAACTGTATGAAGGCTACAAGCAATATAGGCATACATTTTCTTGAAAGCATCCGCTCCGCCGCAAGCAATGCGCTAAGAAAAAGCAAGCGCTTTTCCCCGTCCGTGCCGATTAAGAAAATCGCATCCATGGCCAAAGACATCGTATCTCTCGGCAATCAAACGGGCGAAGGTTGGTTTTTAACCGGTGAGATGGTGGAGCTTATCGAAGCAGGAACAACAAATATCGTATGCGCCCAGCCCTTTGGATGCTTACCCAACCATATAGTTGGTAAAGGCGTAATAAAGGAGCTTAGAAAGCGTTTCCCAAAGGCGAATGTAGTTGCAATCGATTATGATACCGGAGCTTGCGAGGCAAACCAAATTAACAGGATTAAGCTAATGCTCTCCGGCGCCACTTGCGGTGCGCCTTCCACATAAATCCGTATTTGTGAACGAGCCGTTAAATTATTGTTGCGATGCTTTTTTCGCTGTTTTTATGATATAATGAAAATAAGCAAGAATGCAGTATTGCTTCTGTAATATCTTGCAACATGTTTGTTAAGGGAGGTAATTCATAATGAAACAAAAACAATTCTCACGTCTACTTAGTATGGCTCTTGTGCTGGTATTTGCATTGGTGCTATGTGCTCCCGCATTTGCGGCAAACACCACCGTGTATGCTACTACAGCACTAAATGTACGCACAGGCCCCAGCACGAGCTACCCGATAGTCGGTGTATTGCAGTCCGGCCAGTCCGTTACCAAGATCGGCACAAGTGGCGCATGGTATCAAATTTACTATGGCTCCACAATCGCCTACGCACACGGAAATTATCTCGAAACTTATGTAACAACCACCACTCCTTCCGTCTCCACAGGCGATACTGTGATGGTAAACTACGGTAGCGTAAATATCCGCACAGGCCCTTCCACCGATTACACACGCATTGGCGTTGTATCGGCTGGACAGACCTTGACTCGCACCGGCATCCACGGTAACTGGACGCAGATTCTTTACAATGGTCAAACGGCATACATCTACAGCGCATATGTAACGCCTATGACATCATCGCTAACGCCTGTATTTCCTGACGGTTCGAGCACGCCGACTGTAGTTGGCAATGCCCAGATCGCGGACGGCGCTTACCTCTACTCCGCGCCCAGCACGAGCTCGAAATATCAGGTTAACTACTTGCCCACCGGCACGGTTGTAACTGTTATCAACTCGTATTCCTCCGACTGGTCGTTCGTTGCCTATGGCAGTTACAATGGCTATGTCAAAACATATGAGCTTGTAAACTACGGCGCAGTTTCTACAGTACCCGACACAAGCTATGATTATGATGATCTCTATCCTTACCAGGCAATCGTAGCACCCAAGGTTGACGCACGCGTTTACTCAACCCCGAGTTACACCACATGGGGCGTAGGCTATCTTGATGCATGGACTCACACCCTCGCAACAGGCAAGGTTGGCGAATTCACCCAGATTGTTTACGGCGGCGGCATCGGCTACATCCTCTCCGAGCAGCTCTTCGTTGTTGACAGCTCCATTCGTGGCGATTATGACGATTATGTAGTGGCCGAGGATGATATCCGCCTATACAACGACAGAGATGATGCATGCGAAAGAAGCGGTGGCGGCGTCACAATGCATGAAGATTCGGTAGCTTACCTCTACAGCATCTATGAGTATGATTACACCGATCCCGACGATGGCTCCAAGGATACCTACGACATGGCGAGAGTGGAGTATGACGGCGAAACCTACTACACCACTGACGTTGATGAATTGCGCGATGTACCGCGTATCCCCAATGATTTCTACTTCTACTGGGATTAATCATCGATAAGCATTCACACAAGAACCCAAACCCTCGAGACAAGTTCTCGAGGGTTTTTTATCAAAAATAGGCTAAGCCTATTTTTGAGTTTTACAGGTTTTCCCTCTCACTAACGTTCCCGGGCGGGAAAACCTGCAAGGCAAGAAAACCTTCCGTTTTCTTCCGTTTCGGCGCACATGTCGC
>CAYJPI010000425.1:0-2020 GCA_964372005.1 uncultured Oscillospiraceae bacterium
TGCATATCATACGTCGGCTCGATGCCGACATTCATAAGCGCCTTCCCGTCACCGAACACTTTGAACTCTTCTTCATATAATAGCTTTACATTGCGCGTTAAACATGTAATCGCCACATCTACATGTGAAAGCAACTCATGAAGGGGCCTGTAGGTGTAGCCAAATTGTTCTTCAAGCTCGGGCTTGCGTGTGCGCGCATAATAGGAAACCTCCGCACCGAAGAAGTGTAAGGCCTTCGCAACAACTTGTCCGAGCACGCCCATACCGATCATCCCGATTGGCACTCCCGTAAACTCAAGCGGTATATCGCGGAATTTGTGCACCCCATCATAACCGCGAAACAGTGATGTCAACGCCGCAATTGCATACTCGGCCACACCTTCATCGCCATAATCGCTTACACCCGTAACGTTTATTCCCAGGCGTTCAGCCGCATACAGGTCTACATTCGCGTTTTCCGGCGCATAGAGGGTGGAACATAGCCCTATGTATTTTAGATTTTTGCAAGATTCAAGCACTTTCGCGCTTATTTTTGATGTGTATGAGAGGAGCATCGCATCCGCATTACATGCGCGGGCGATTATCTCTTCATCGTCCTTTGGGATATCGTCATAATACATAATGCTGTCCGCACAGTCCCGAAGTAGTTCCTTATATTCGGCAGGTACATTAACAGGTTCGATTACAACCAATTTTGAAAATTTGCTCATATATTTCCCCTTTCAGATAGCATACACAAATTATAGCATGTTTTTATACAAGCGTAGGTATTATTTTTGCTTATGGATAACCTCATCTCGGTTTTTTTCACACTTGACTTTTGTGTAGGCTTGGTTATAATGAAAACACACATTGTATACACGCATGCACGCATGCGTGTTGAAATTGAAATTTAGGAGGACATCCAATGAATACAGTTGAATTCAGCACCAACAACAATTTGTTGCAGGAGAACTATTATCGTTACACCGTACAGGATATCGAACAACCCAATTTGTTTGATGAAATATTCGACCCCAAGGAAGTGCCGAGGGTAACCTTTAACAACCGCGTAGTTCCTATGAATATGCCGAGCGAAATTTGGATTACCGATACAACCTTCCGCGACGGGCAGCAATCGCGCGCGCCCTTCACATCTGAGCAGATAACAACCTTGTACCGTTACTTGCATCGTTTGGGTGGACCGCGCGGACTAATCCGCCAGAGCGAATTTTTCGTTTATTCGCAAAGCGACAGGAAGGCGCTTTTACAGTGTCTTTCCATGGGGTATGCATTCCCCGAGGTAACCACATGGATTCGTGCCACCGAGAAGGATTTTGAGCTTGTTAAAAGCATCGGCGTTAAGGAAACAGGCATTTTGGTGAGCTGTTCCGATTATCATATTTTCAACAAAATGAAGCTCACTCGCTCGCAGGCCATCGATAAATATCTGGGCGTTGTCAAGATGGCTCTCGATCGCGGCATACGTCCTCGTTGCCATTTCGAGGATATTACACGCGCTGATTTCTATGGTTTCGTGGTTCCGTTCGCACATGCACTCATGGATCTTGGCAATGAGGCGGGTATCCCCATAAAGATTCGCTGCTGTGATACGATGGGTCTTGGTGTGAGTTATCCCGGCGCATCGCTTCCAAGGAGCGTTCAAGGCATCATCTACGGTCTTTTGCAGTTCTCGGGCATCAGAAGCGATATGCTTGAGTGGCATGGCCATAACGATTTTTATAAGGCAGTAAGCAATGCAACATCCGCATGGCTGTATGGATGCTCGAGTGTAAACACATCGCTCCTCGGCATCGGCGAGCGTACCGGAAATTGCCCCCTCGAGGCGATGGTTATGGAGTATTGTTCTTTGCGCGGTTCAAACGATGGCATGGATCTATCCGTAATTACCGAAATAGCGGAGTACTTTGAAAAAGACATCGGCTATAAGATTCCCCCTCGCACCCCCTTTGTCGGGCGTGACTTCAATGTAACACGCGCAGGAATACATGCCGATGGGCTGTTGAAGGACGAGCGCATC
>CAYJPI010000426.1:0-2018 GCA_964372005.1 uncultured Oscillospiraceae bacterium
TGGTAACAGTGCCGCAGGGTTATCGGCGCTGGAAACCTTCCGTAAGTATGACCGTACGAGCAATGTAACCTTCATCACAAAGGAAGGAAAGGCACCGTATTCGAGGGTGCTTATCCCCTATGTACTAAGAGGGAAGCTAAGCTACGACAAATTGACGATACGCGATGAAAAATACTATGACGAGATGAACGCGAATGTCATCGAAGGCGAGGCAGTGAAGGTTGACTCGAGTGAGAAAACCGTTACGCTTGCAGACGGAAGCGTGCATGCGTTTGACAAGCTTCTCATCGCGACGGGATCTCACGCCATGAAACCGCCAATCGAAGGAATAAACGGCGATAAAATCATCAACATGTGGACGAAGGAAGATACCGACAAGTTGCTTCCACTTTTCGACACATGCAAGAGCGTGGTTGTTATCGGTTCGGGCTTCGTATCATTGCAGGCGGCATGGGCGGCGAAGGTTCGTGGGCTTGATGTAACGGTAATCGAGCTTATGGATAGAATCATGCCGAGCGTGCTCGATGAAAATGCAGCGGTGGTTATGACAAAGAAAATCGCCGATAGCGGTGTAACTTTGCATACCGGAACGGTGACCGAGAAAATAGAGCATACCGATGGAGGCGACTATATCGTGCATCTTAAAGACAAGGAAGCATTAAGAGCGGACTTTGTAATAGTAGGCACAGGCGTTCGCCCCAATACCGCCTTCTTGGATGGTAGCGGCGTAAATGTTGAACGTGGCATCCCCGTCAACGAATACATGCAAACGAATATTGACGATATCTATGCCGCAGGCGATGTTGCGGCAGGGCCTACTACATTCGGCGATGAGCATCTCATTCACGCACTTTGGCCTACCGCTGTGGAAATGGGCAAGATAGCAGGCATGAACATGGCAGGCAAGCGCTTCCCGTATGAGGGAAGCCTCAACATGAATGTAACACAGATGTATGATGCAACCGTCGCATCGATGGGGCATTTCAACGCCAAGGATGTAGACGAAGAGCATGACATGAGCGGCGAACAAGGATATTTGAAGGTATTCCGCAAAGACGGATTACTTTCGGGGGCATGCCTCGTAGGTGATTCGGACAGCGTGGAGCTCTTGGGCAAACTTCGCCCCCTCATCCGCAAAAAGGAAGAGGTAAATTGCGCCCCCAATAAACTTATACAATATGTCAACCTTAAAGCGTTCTCAAACAGAAGTGAGGTGTAAAGAATGAAAACCGTAACGATTGATCCCAAAAAATGCGTGGGCTGTCGCAATTGTGAGATGGCATGTGCCTACGCGCAAACATCGAAGGTTTGCATACGCGAGCATTCGAACATCAAGGTGAATGTGTACAGCGATGACAGATTCGTTCTGCCGATGACATGCTTCCATTGCGAGGATGCTTGGTGCTTAGGCGTATGTCCTGCACATGCGATCTCGCGCGACCCGGAGACACGCGCGGTAAAGATCGACGAAACACGCTGTGCAGGTTGCAAAATGTGCATACTCTCATGTCCCTTCGGCAACATCCACTTCGACCATGAAGAGCTCGTGAGCCGCAAGTGTGACCTGTGTGACGGTGACCCCGAGTGTGCGAAGCATTGTATCGCACAGGCACTCAATTTTGAAGAAATTGATGATTATGTTGCACGCCGCCGCGTAAGTTTGGATGCGCGCGTTGCAATGCTGGCAAAGGTTGAGGAGGTGAACTAACATGGCTAAGGTAGTAAAATCTCTATGCAGAATGTGTGATGACCACTGCGGCATCGATGTGCATGTTGAGGGCAATGAGCTTATATCGATAGAAGGAAATAAGGACCATGTTTGGAATCGCGGAAGGCTCTGCATAAAGGGTAGCCGCGGCGTTGACATGATAAACGCGAAGGATCGCATATTGAAGCCTTTAAAACGCACCGAAAACGGCTTTGTGGAAATTTCGCTCGAACAGGCTCTCGATGAAATTGCCGAGAAGATGCTCGAGACTCAAAAGAAATACGGCGATGCATCCGTGGGCATCTGGAAG
>CAYJPI010000427.1:0-2016 GCA_964372005.1 uncultured Oscillospiraceae bacterium
TTTAAGTATACATCAATATTCCCATGCTCGTCCACCACAATTTTTTCAATAATTTGCTTGAGCTGTACATTGGTCATATCGTCCATACTCAGTATCCTATCTATATTCTCGAACGATGCATAGAGGACATCCTTGAGCCTATCGCCTTTGTTGAGTTTGTATTGCGCGAGCTTTAATTCGCCCTCAAGCTTCTTAATCTGCGCGTTAAGGACTTTCGCCTTCTCGCGGAACTCATCACGCGAGATAAGCTCGTCCTCGTACATCTCCATGCATTTCTTGCGGCGTTTCTTTGTCTCCTTCAATTTAGCGGCGAGTTCCTCTTCATAATCTGAATTTTCCTGCTTCAATTTATGTAGCTTGTTGAATTCTTTTACGATGCTTTCAATCGAATCTTCCTTCTTCTCCAATATTTCCGCAAGGTAGGCTTTGATTGCATCTTGGAGAATTACATCGTCCACCTTATGTAAGTTCGGGCATGATGCCGCCCCATGCGCATTTCGTCCGCTACAGACCCATCTCACATACTTGTTTTTGTACTGCCTTTCTATGCGGCGAAAACCGTATCCGCAACACGCACATCGAATCAGAGTGGAGAAAAGGTACTTATTGCTTTGGCGCACGCGGTTTGTGTTAAATGCTACGTTGCGCTCTGCCACAAGCTTGCGCACACTTTCGAACACCTCATCCTCTATGATTCTCAACTCTGGCTTGGTTACCACAAACCACTCGGATTCGTCCTTCTTCTCGCGCTTGCTCGTGAGGAAATCTTCAACCTCCTCCTTCCCGTTGATGACTCTCCCAACATAGAGTTCGTTCGCCAATATGCGCCCCACGCCTGCCTGCGTCCATTTGCAATCGCGCTTGGTTCGTATCCCGTCCGCATTGAGCATCTGTGCGATCTTGTTTGCGCCATAGCCGCCGTTCACGTAAAGATCGAATATGCGGCGCACTACCTCCGCTTCCCCTTCATTGATGGTGAGGTTGAAGTAATCGCCCTTCATCTTGTTATATCCATACACGAGGTTCGGCACGCGCCCCTTTTGCGCATTCATCTTCTTGCCGAACTTAACGCGCTTCGATGTGTTGGCGCTCTCCTCCTGTGCCAGTGCCCCGAATATGGTGAGCACAAATTCGCTTTGCCCGAGCACGCTCATATTCGCCGTAAGAAACGTCGTCTCTATGCCGAGTTGTTTGAGCGTCCTCGTGCTCTCGAGAAGGTCAACGGTGTTCCTCGCAAAACGTGAAATGTCCTTGACCACGACCATGTCAAAGAAGCCCTGCTGTGCATCGCGCATCAACCGCTGAAACTGCAATCGGTTCTTGATCTTCGTGCCGGAAATCCCCTCGTCCGCATAGATTGAAAGAAGATTGTGCCCCTGCTTGGTTGCATACTCTTCAAAAAACTTCTTTTGTGAATCCAAAGAATTGAGCTGGTCGGCTTTCTCGGTCGATACTCGGCAATATGCTACTATGTTCATGTGATACCCTCCTTGTCCTTGCAGAAAATAATAGTTACGGTTACATACGTCTATTTTAGTGTATGATCGTGATTATGCAAGGATGTCAGGGGATCTGTTGATTGTACAAAAAAGGAGCAACACCTATTGTGTTTGCTCCTTTCCTGCGCGCAATAATTCCTTTTTCAGCTTTTCGTTTGCAACCTCCGCCGCTAACTTAATGAGCTTGTCCGCTAGCTCTTCTTCGCTGTTTGGATTATGAAACGTAATGATTATTTCCCCTTTTTTCATCCCCCGTATCTCCTTCATAGATTATGTTTTATAGTATGAAGTAGTTTCTATATATATGCCTTGATTGTGCCGCCCGAGCATTATAGCAGCTTGACTTAGAAACATGCAATTATAGCCGAAAATAAAGCATGGATTCTAAGTCAAGTTGCTATATTATCCCCCATTGGATTTTCACCACCCCCCATTCCTATGGCGAGCCGTACTCATTGCCTGCGACGGCTTCGGACTTCCCTTACCGCTCGGACTGTGACTGTACGGAAGTATCATT
>CAYJPI010000428.1:0-1993 GCA_964372005.1 uncultured Oscillospiraceae bacterium
TGTAAAACGGACTGCGCAGCTCGAACGGAATGCGTAATACTATTTAACGGCACCCTATCTTTTTGAATTTTCAAACTCATATTATTCCTCCCATATCAATACATTTCCAGCGACAGTAGAATCAACATTTCTCATTGAAGTCATAGTGTCAAAAGCAGCATGGTCAAAAGGTGCACTGTTAAACACTTTTAATAATCTGCCATGTCCTTCCTCAGGAGGGGATACCAAATATTTTTCTCCATATGTAAAGCGATTTTCTTGAAACCGCTCGGCTAAGCTTTCCCACTTTTCAAGAACAACATCAATTTCTTCGGCAAGCAACGAGCTATCGTCAGCCATTCCCGTCTTTAATCTACTGATAATTTCACTGCTCCTTTTGGCAATAAGCGCACGCAATTGCTCGATTCTATCAGCAAATTTATCTCTTCTGAAAATGATTGCATCTTTTTCAGAAGACAACTCTTTCTCAAGCAGTCTTAGTACAGCTATTACCACCGAGTGTAAAGCCCTATCGCGAGCCGGTTTAGAAAACGGCGTCACCCCTGTTGGTTCCACATATTTATAGAATGATTCATGATACGGCTTAAACTGCTCATAATGCGAGCGATCTCGACTTTTTGAGCCATCGTACATAGTAAATGCCACGCCGGGGTAAGTCCTTCCTACCCGGCTCGAAGCTTGAATATACTCACTCGTAAGTTTCGGTTGTCCAACAATCAACATTACATTTAAGCGTCCTATATCTATCCCTACAGAAATCATGTTTGTTGCAAGTAATGCATTAGAGGGGTAGCGTTTGTCTTCAATATTCTTATATGAATACGTCCGCTTTTCAAGTTTATCGAGTGTTTCATTTAATTCAGTTGTTGAAACGCGACTTGTTAATTCGTCCGCACGCGCAATTATTCGAGCATTACGCGCCGTTCCAAGGCGATATGCCGTTCTTTTGATAAAATCTTTCACGTCATCATCAATTAAGGTTGAGCACTTGCCTAAGTCTTTTAAACTATTGAAATAAACTGTGAGGGTCCAATATTTATCTTTAACTTCATCAGATAGCTTCATAACATTAATCGACTGCATAAGCGCAGCTATCGAGCGAACTTCCATCATCGCTTTCGTTTTCCCAGACGGCATTAGGCCGACATATTTTCTCCCAAAAACTTTATTATCATAATTTATTTCCGACTCTCTTGCAAAAAAAGTATCCGCCGCGTCAATAGCAGGGTGGGGAAATTGACTAACTTCGCGATTGTATAGTGCTGAGCATTGCTCTTTCGCTCGGCGGATAGTTGCTGTAGACGCTACTATTTTTGTTTTGACTCCTTTTTCACTACATATCGCATCAATTGCAGTTTCATAGAGCCCAACCATTGTCCCTAATGGCCCGGAAATCAGATGTAACTCATCTTGTATTATTAGTTCAGGCGCACGTGCATTTTGGTGCGTGGCAAAAAAAGACCCTATTTCTTTTTTCCATGGCAACATAGCGAATTTATCAACTGTTCCAAATAGCAATGTGGGCGGATTAGCATACAATTCCTCATCCACGATTTGAATAGGCAATACTCCGCCTGCATTAAAAAAGCAGCTTTCTTGCGGGCAAAATATTTCAAAGCATGTGTTGTTTCTCATTCTATAGCCAAATTCGCCTTTCAGTCTTGTACCATCTCGCTCTTTTACCAGTTTTGTTCCACACCACGGGCATTTAAGAACCTGGAACTTGTTATGCCTATCTTTCTTTTCGCGCAAATTACTTGCAGTAGCATCCATCAATTGTTTTAACTGCTTTTTTGCTTCATCGTTTTTGTTCGGAGTATGGGCACTACCAATCCACAACCCGATCGTTATCGGCGCTTTCCCTAGTGAATACCGCCCATATACTGGCTTTTTTGATATTGAGTCACTACGAATGAATTCACAGGCACAAATTAAAGTGGATGCTCTCGTAAATTGTTGTGCTGCAAGAAGTCTCAGGGTATACCGCATTATT
>CAYJPI010000429.1:0-1988 GCA_964372005.1 uncultured Oscillospiraceae bacterium
TTATTTTGCATTTTTAAGAATACCGTACCTCGTAAAAGCCCTTCCCCCTCCTTTGCTCCACTTGGCAATTCGCCCATATGCGCCGTGCGAATTGCCACACTCCTAAGCTGTAGTTTCTTTGCTTGTTCCTTGCTGAAAGATTTCAGAAGATTGTCCCATTCATCCTTTTCTAGAACGATCACGCGCGTACTGCTATCGCCTATGCGTGTTTTTGCACTACGGTTTGCGCAAGGGTCATCGTCACGCTCAAATAAAGAGTTTTCATTTTCGAATATGGCATTATCGCCGTCCGGCACACCGAGTACAGCGCTTTTAGCCGCCGCTTCGTGGAGTTGCCTTTCAAATGTTTGTTTCAGCCATCGTTCATTCTCCGTAGCATCATTTGCGGTGTTTTTATACACTTCCTCCACGCAAAAACGGATATCGTCGGGAGTTATTAATGCTTCTTTTGCGTATCTTACATTTTACAATTGTTCCGTTCTCATGAGTGCAAGCGGTGCGTAAATTCCTTGCTTGTCATACCCTTTGGGATCGCTCAATACATATACTTTGGCTTGAAGTTTATCATTAAGGAGGTTGCTCTTGTGCCGCTTCTTGCACACCCCATAGCTCAAACTTCATAAGCTCAGGCCAAAGTTTGCCGAAAGTAGCACATGGTAATTCTGTGAGGTCACACGTAAGTCCGCGCAATTCAAGCGCATTCTTCAATCGCAAATTTATGGGTTTATCTTTTTGCATATATACGGTGTCATCACTTGAAATCCAGTCCGATAAAATTGTAATACCCAGTAATAAGAAACTGATGCTATCGAGATTTTTCACTGTTTTTATTTCGCTGACGGGAGGAATGAATTCGTTTTGTATTAAAGCATGTAATTCGTCTTGCATTTCT
The DNA here is from genome assembly GCA_964372005.1 of uncultured Oscillospiraceae bacterium. GTDB lineage: Bacteria > Bacillota > Clostridia > Christensenellales > CAG-138 > CAYPKG01. The sequence continues at coordinate 893 of CAYJPI010000429.1, forward strand.
ATCCATGCACTTGGGTTGCAACTCTTTTCAATTCTTCCATGAACACCATCATTTTGTTTCCCCTGATGATGCGGAGAGAGATGCGGCGCATATATCCCAAAATCGCATGTTTTCATGTGCTCTATCTACCCATATTCGCTTAATTATGTATTTGGTGCATTGCTCATGCCTAAAAGCTCGTACTATATCAGGCGCCATGTTATTTGTAAGCATACCCCTGCATATAAGCTCCTTAGTTACATGTAATTCCGTGTTTTTCGCTTGAAAGCGTGGATGACATTTCCCGATATCGTGCAGGGCAACAAGGTATGCGATAAGTTTACATGTGTGTTCCTCTGACATTGAAAGAAAGCTCGCCATCTTTGTAATTACCGGGCGCAGTACACCTATGGATAATAATTCTATTGCGCAGTAGCCGGACTCCAACATGTGATCCTTTAACGATTGGTATGGTTCGCTCTTCGCCCATAAATAATCAATCATCATTATCCAATACAAGAGCAAACGGGCTTATATCATATCGTTTTCCATCATGCCTATAATGGCGTTTCTTTTCTGCTGTATATTCAAAATACTTGAATGAAATACGTTTGTTTAATGCTATTGCATTATGCATTGCATCAACACTATAATAAATGCTCTCATTCATATTTTTTATGCGACCTTGAACATAGACCTGACGATGTAGTTTCCTTGCTTCATGCCTGCTACAAAGTTGCTCAAGTTTTTCTATCAGTTCACTCGTCTTTTTTTCGGTAACAAATTGACTCACCTGCACACTATCCACAAGAAGTTTCAATTCCGGGAGAGAAAAATCCCCATCCGCAACATAATAACCGGTTGGTTTTGCCGGCGAATATAGGATATCCATGCCGAACATTCTCAACAGTTCGATATCATTATAGATGCTTTTTCTCTTGTTCTCCGCTCCATTTCACCCACTTCCATTTAACATGATGAACCCAATGATGAACTCCCCGTCAAAAACCACCCTCAACCCCCCAGCCATTCCTATTTCAACACAACAAAAAACCCAGTTAAACTGGGGTTTTAGTTTGGACGGAAACCCTTAGATTTCCGATCTTTCATCAAGGTA
>CAYJPI010000430.1:0-1984 GCA_964372005.1 uncultured Oscillospiraceae bacterium
TCTAATATGTTCTTTGTTACAGTAGCCTCGCCACACTCTCGGCAAAGTATATCGCACCCACAGCTTGCGCAAATTGTGCAACCGTGTACTCTTCGTTGCATTCGAGCTGTTTCATAAGAGGAGAATTTGCAATTTCGCCATCCGCAACGAAAAACTCGATATTGGGCACTATGCGTTTTGCGCCCTTGCATATCAAATCGAAGCAATCGGGATTTTTCACAAGGCGGCCGAACAGATAACGGCTCTTGCAAATGGGGGTAAGCATTTGCTCCGTTTCAATCCAAGTTACGGCGAGGAATTCTCCTATATCTTCAAATATGCGATTGCAGACGGGGCAATTTTGCGTCGATACAAGCCCCATAACATATTCAAGGAAGGGCTTTCTTAAATCCACGGGTTCGGTGGGGACATATAGCCCACCATTTTTCTCGACTATGAACCCCTTTTCTACCATCTCGCTATAAAGATCGGGTCTACCGTCCTTAAAGTACTTTATCGCCAAGCGAAATACGCCGCTTTGGCTTGCGTACTTTTGAAGCGTCCCGGCTATATCGGTATTAAAGTTATTTACGCTTCTAAGGTCGTCCGGTTCGTACGCACGCTCGACATAACTGCCCAAGTCAATTACACAGTTATACACTTCGAGCGGAATTTCGGGTATTCTCCCCGTCTCGTCCACCCATCCGGTGCCGAGCTCGGTGCCTAAAGTATGCGCAAAAACGCCATCCGCAACGGAAGCATCCCCGTTTAGTGCGGCCGTTTCGACAGCCGCGGTATATGATGCCATAGGTCCGTCATTTGTCATGTTAAATACAAGGCAGTAGGGCTTTAGCAAAACATCGAGATTCGTGAGCTTCGCAAACGCGCTTTCGTATTCAACATCGGGATTGTTTCGTATGCCGCGCGTTTTATACACCTCGCCGCCGACGATTTTGTTTTTTATAACCACATCGGGGAAGCATAGTCCAATGCCCTTGAACTTGCGCAAGCTTTCTCCATAGTGCTTAGTTGCGGCCTCAACCGCATCGGATATGGCATCATTCGATGCATCCTTCTTCATCGCTTCTAAAAGGAGTGCGTCTATCGCGGCGTTTCCACCCTCGAGCGTATGTGTAAGTTTACAGCACATAAGCTTCACGAGCAGGATTATGGGGTCAATCAGTTCCTCAATGCGAGTGAATGCGGCCGGAAACCAGTCGTATTCCTTAAAAAAGGCAATGTCATTGTCGATAGATACAGCGAGCTTGATATCCGTACCACCTATATCGATACCGCAATTTGCACCCGAAAGGGAGTTTACTACCTTTTGATACGTCGATTCGTGCTTTGCATTCTTGCTTTCCTTGAAACATGCCGGCTTTTTGGATATATCCGTGAAGGAAAAAACAAAGTTTGGGCAGTTTAAGCTTTGTAACATACGATCCGTTACGTTCACAGCCCTCGCATAGCCTTTTCTGTCCTTGCGCGAGTCGTTGATGCCAAACAATGCGTCCACTCTGTTTATGAGCGATGCCAGGGTTTGATCTTGGGTATCGAAATAAAGAGTCATCTTCCTTCCGCCGAGCGTGGATATAATATTATAAATGCATGCGAAGAGGTATTCTTCAGCCACTTTATCGATATTTTCGGGCAATTTTATTGGGAAGTGGCGATACTCGCCTTCTTCAAACATATCAAGCACCAAAAGGATGTCGCGTCCGCTTTCGAGCGCATTATAGGCATTGCGTACATCTGAAATATAAACAGGCTGGCCTGCTTGCGCCGATTTGAGAAAATCAATCATAATATTCCTCCAAAATTTCATTTGCAATTTGTTGTTTTTTTTGAAATAGTTCATCGCTAAGTGGCGCGAGATCCGCTCCGGGTGTAAAATTTTCATCTCGCGTTATATATTTGTTCGCACTTAAAGGGTTATAGTTGAGAAGTTCCACTTTGATATCACCCCTCACCGAACGAACATACTTGGCAATCGCCATGATATTCT
>CAYJPI010000431.1:0-1977 GCA_964372005.1 uncultured Oscillospiraceae bacterium
CGTTCACCTCAAGGTTGAGTCGTTCCTTAAGCCATAACTTGGTAGCAATATAGATTTTTTGTGCGTCTGTACGCGTTTTGCAGAACAACCTAAAGTCGTCTGCATAGCGAACAATGTATACCGATTTGAGCGTACCCGACCCTTTTCCTCTGCAACTTGGTGTTGCTCGATATCTCACCAACTGTGGGAAAGTCTCCCATTGGCTTGATATCCACCAGTCCAATTCGTTGAGCACAATGTTCGACAATAGCGGGCTTAAAATTCCGCCTTGGGGTACTCCCATAGTTGGAATTCCTACAGAATCAATCGGGGCTTTAAGCATACTTGAAAGGATGGATAGCAATCGCTTGTCCCTTATTCCCATCGTGTATAATTGCTTCAGCAATTTGCCGTGGTCGACATTATCAAAGAAACCCTTGATATCCACATCGACCACAAAACGATATCCCGACCGATTTGCAAGGAACATTGCCCTTGCTATTGCGTGGTGTGTGCTTCTGTTGGGGCGAAACCCGTAACTGTGCTTATGAAATTTTGCTTCGGCGATTGGCTCAAGCACCTGCTTTATGCACTGTTGAATCAATCTATCCTCTATGGTCGGTATGCCAAGAGGTCGCATCTTTCCATCGGGTTTGGGTATCTCCGCTCGTCTCACCGAGTGAGGTATATAGTGGCTTAATCTGTTTCGCACATATGCAATCAACGCGGCAGTATCCTTTTCGCCAATTGTAAAGATTGTCGATGCGTTCACACCGCGCGTTTTGCTACCCTTGTTGTTCTTTATGTTCCTGTAAGCAAGGAGTATATTTTCCTCACACTCAATGATTGTCATTAAATCACTGAATACTTGTCCTTTTTGGCTCTTTTGATATAGGTCATCCAATGTTTCCTGCATCGCGTAATATTCATTATTACGTAGCTTCTGCTTTTTCTTGCGTTTGCTTTTGGTCATAAGTCGACTTCCTCCAATAAAATCGGATTTCGTCTTTCTTAGTCATACTCGAACCTTATGCAGAATGTTGTTCTTCTGTTGTGAATCGTACCTTAATGTAGAATATTGACTAATGGCTATCCCTCCACCGTGTTTCCACGGCTTCATCGGTACTGTGCCATCACATTCACCGATATAAGACAAGTTATATGCAAAATATTTGCATTTTCCTTGCCGACGCTTCATCGGGGACAAAGCCTCAGCGTTATCGGCTTACCACGTTCCGATTATCCTATCCAATCAAATACCCTTAGGTGCTTTCTATAAGCCTGTCTGCACATCATCGCCTGTAACGATGCAGGGACTTTCATAAATCCAGAGTTTTACTCATCCCCACAGACCTCACATAATGTGAGATTGCCCCATTCGGACAACACCCGATATAGACCCGTACATTCGAAAGTTCGTCTCGTATGCGTTGTTCCGCATATGATTCTCACCATAGGTATTTTTAGACTCCCGGCCTATCGTATACTCGACCTTGTTAGGTTCGCCGTTCCTGTGCGGTATTTCCGCCTTTAGGGTATACTCTCAGCCGACTTCACCGAGCTTATGACGATTTTTGGCACTTGCCTACCTACTTCTCGCCATTCGGAGTATCAGAGCAAGCGTTTCAGGGCGTTACCCCATCATTCCACCTGTCGGATAATCAGTTCTTTGAAACCTTATAGCAGCTCCTTTCAATCTGCTTTTCCTTGGCTTCACGCCTAACCTTTTCAGTTAGGAACGTGTTGCACCGGCCTTGGGATCCGTAATAATGAACGAGCAATTGCACTGTAAAATATTCGGTTTGGCGTAAAAGCGAGTCTTACCTGCGCCCGATCCGCCGACCACCAGAACATTCAAATTCCTGCGGTGTTTATGGCCGTCTAATCCCATGCGAAAATGCTTCGTGAAGAGCAGATTTTCGGCGGTGTTCGCATCTTGATATCGCTTGGAAATTTGCATCGCGTTGCCCCAAGAGGCGCTTCCGTATTCCTCGCGGC
>CAYJPI010000432.1:0-1975 GCA_964372005.1 uncultured Oscillospiraceae bacterium
TTGATGAAATCTTCGCTAAGGTTGAAGAATCTAAGGTGCTTTTAGTTGCGCATGAAGTGAACAAAGGCAAGGGCGAGGCACTTAAAACCGGCTTCAAGGAAGCGAAAAAACATTTTGGCGAGGCAGACGGATTAATCACCGTGGATGCCGATGGGCAGCACCATATTAATGACGTCATTAAGGTAGCGGATGCGCTCCATTATAATCCAACGTCGATTATACTCGGAGTACGGGATTTTAGCGAAAAGAATATCCCGCTTAGAAGTCGCCTTGGAAATAAGATTACTTCCGCGCTATTTCGCCATACAACGGGAATACGCTGCAAAGATACTCAAACCGGCCTTCGTGCCATACCGAAGAGTTTCGTTGACTTTGCTATTACTACCAAGGGTGCGCGATATGAGTATGAGTTTAACTTCTTAAATGATGTTTCAAAAATCGCGCCTATAAAGATGGTGGAAATACAAACCTTGTATTTTGACAACAACAATGCCTCGAGCTTCAGGCCGATTAGGGACTCGTTTCTCATTTATGGTCGACTGCTGAAGTTTGCTGCAAGTGCTCTTGCGGGCTTTCTTGTCGACATACTGCTTTTCACCCTATTTATGGCCATATTGCCAACCGATTTTGCTTTCGGCATTGCGGTATCCACCGTGGTTGCGCGTTTGATATCCGGCGGTTTAAATTTTATTGTAAACAAAAAGGTGGTGTTTAACTCCAAAGCAAAAGCACTGCATGAAACTATCAAATACATTATATTGTTTTTTGCAGTCATGCTGTTTAGTGCAGTCGGTACAACTTGTTTTTCTTTCATTTTTACGAATGAAGTTGCGTCAAAGATTATTGTGGACGGAGGTTTGTTTTTGCTCAGTTATAATGTTCAAAAGAATGTGGTTTTCGCAAGGGAGGTTTCGCAAAAAAAAGCATCAACAACATGGAGAATTTGTGCTACACTGTTTTTTATACTGTATGTTGGTTTTGCACTTGTGCATAGATTTGTTATGCCGCAAAATATAGTTGAGGTGCAGGAAACACATATGTGGGAAAGTCAGATAGTTGATGAAAATGCGGTTACGAATAGCGATGATGCAACATTGCAAGATTCCGGTCAGAACATAAATGGAGATAATGCACCAAAGGATAGCGGCGGCCAAACATCCGATCCAATCATAACCGATACAATGTATATAAGCGATACCATTGAGGTTACCCTTTCCACAATCCGCGAGTATGATACGGATGTTTATATAGCCAATATTATCATAAAGGATAGCTCTTATCTTAAAGCGGGGCTCGCCGAAGACTCATTTGGCACCAATGTTAAGCAAACCACTTCGCAAATCGCGGAGCAGAACAATGCAATCATAGCGATAAACGGCGATTATTACGGGTTTAGAGACACAGGATACGTTATGCGAAATTCATACCTTTACCGTGATGAAGGCATGAAAGACGGAAATGAGGATTTGGTTATCTACAGCGATGGGAGCATGGAAATTATTGAAGAATCCGAAATCACCGCCGAAGAACTCAAAAATCTCGGAGCAACGCAGATATTCTCGTTCGGTCCCGGATTGATATCAAGCGGAGAAATTTTGGTTGACGAAAACAGTCAAGTTGCGCGAGAAGATCCGAGCAATCCAAGGACCGCCATAGGGATGGTTGAACCGAATCATTACATATTCATGGTGGCCGACGGACGAACAAAACAGAGCGAAGGGCTTTCGCTCGAGGAAATGGCAAACATAATGAGCGATTACAATTGTGATGTGGCATATAATTTAGACGGTGGAGGATCGGCAACGATGGTGTTTATGGGCGAGGTAATCAATAACCCCACCACAAACGGAAAAAGCATTAAGGAAAGGAGCGTGAGCGATATTGTTTATATCGGAGAATGAAGGAAGGAACATGGGTTTTTATATCAGGAAAAGAGTTGTTCCTTACATAATAACGACGGTGATCTGCATCGCGA
>CAYJPI010000433.1:0-1974 GCA_964372005.1 uncultured Oscillospiraceae bacterium
ATGTAATCGCATTGGCTTCATTAGCCGATGTTTCGTATATTAACTTGAAATCACGCAAATCAATGTAATTTCTTACTACATACGATACATAGGTAAGTGCGATGAGCAATATTCGCCTCGGAAATGTCATCTCAGGAAAACCAAGCAAAAATATTACTGCACCCAATGCTATTGCCATTGGCAATAATGAAAGTATGCGCATGCGCTCAAAAGCACATAGTGGCAAAGATACCGAAATAAGAAACGCAAATAATAGTGCGATCGACACATAATAAAGCGAACTGTTCGCGAGTAGTACAGTTATAGAAGCTAAGTAGAACAAATAACTTCGTATATGCGTCATCGTTGTATGGTTCAAGGAAAGCCTCCATCTTATAAAAAATTATAGGCTTACATCATTGCAAAGGGAATATCAACCAAGCTATGAGATTACCTACAAACAAATATTATACCACGATTCACTGAATTTGCAAATTAATATCTTGTAAAATTGTGTGTAACTGAGAATCATCCATATAGTTATATACTTTGAAATACGAGTTTCCGGATATCATGGCAGATAATTTTTTTCCATAACTCTCGCAAAAAAGCACGAATACCGGCTTTTTGAGTTGTTCCGAATATGAAAGCTCATATCCTACACCGAGAGATGGTGTAGAGCATTCCGCAACCACAAAATCAGATTCTTTTATATAGGAAATATCGCGCTCGTAAATCGAATAATCGGATAAATCCGCCTCGCCGCTTTGTGAGAGGGTATCGTTTCCTATGTGCTCGGTTAGTACCTGATATTTTTGAGATAGCATATGAATTATTTCGGAATATTTCTTTCTATCGTCCCTTCCACCGCGAATAGAGGCCGCGAAGTATACCTTTTGCATTGTGTTTTCTCCCTTGCTTGCATATTATCCTCCATTATATATCACTGCACTATAAGATTCAAATTCGCATTACTTATAATACCGGCAGATACTAATCCCATTGCTAACATTAGATTATAGTTGTATAATGAATAAAAATAAGTATCGGTTGCGGCGATTCATAACACTGATATCGCTTCAGCCGCTTTTGTAGGGAGAAAAGTGCAATGAGTTATGCCGATAAGTTATTTATAGAAAATTGCAAAATGATACTATCGAAGGGAACTTCGGACAAGGGGTTACCCGTTCGTCCCAAATGGGAAGATGGTGAGAGTGCGCATACCATCAAGCATTTCGGCATAGTTAATCGATATGATTTGAGCGAAGAGTTTCCTATACTTACGCTTCGCCGCACGTATATGAAAAGCGCCATCGATGAACTTTTGTGGATTTGGCAGAAGAAATCGAACGATGTTCGCGAATTAAAGAGCCATGTTTGGGATGCATGGGCGGATGAAAATCACTCGATCGGCAAAGCATACGGCTATCAACTGGGGGTAAAGCATAGCTACAAAGAAGGTATGTTCGACCAGGTTGACCGTGTGATCTTTGACCTAAAGAACAACCCACAAAGCAGGCGTATTATGACCAATATATATGTGCATGAGGACCTATCCGAGATGCGCCTTTATCCTTGCGCGTATAGTATGACATTCAATGTAACAGGAAATACGCTTAATGCTATACTCAATCAACGCTCGCAGGATATGCTAACCGCGAACAATTGGAATGTTTGCCAATATGCAATACTCGTGCATATGTTTGCAAGATGCGCAAACCTCGAGGTGGGGGAGCTTATGCATGTTATCGCCGATGCACATATATATGATAGGCATGTGCCCATAATTGAGGAAATGATGGAGAATAAGCCCTTCGATGCACCGAAACTTTGCATATCGCCCTGCGATGATTTTTATAATTTCACAGTGGACGATTTTTCGCTCGTAGACTACGAATATCATCCCTTTACACATAAAATACCTGTGGCCATATAGGAGGGCATATATGCAATTGATAGCCGCGATAGATAAACACTGCGGAATAGGCAAGGAAG
>CAYJPI010000434.1:0-1947 GCA_964372005.1 uncultured Oscillospiraceae bacterium
AGACACCGTGCAATACGATGGTGGTGTAAGCGTCGGCGAATCGATGGGCGGTGTGAACATGATGAGCGAACTTAGCTCTCTGTTCATTGCAATCCTCACGGCTGTATTCCTCGTATTTGTCGTGATGGCGATGCAGTTCGAGTCCGTCAGGTTCTCATTCATGGTGATGATGAGCGTCGCGTTCAGCTTTATCGGTTCATTCGCGCTCTTGTTCCTCACAGGCACATCGATCTCCATGCCGTCGCTTATGGGTCTACTGATGCTCATCGGCATCGTAGTAAACAATGGTATCCTCTTTGTCGATACCGTGAATCAGCTTCGCGAAACCATGCCACTTGAAGGTGCTCTCATACAAAGCGGCAAGATGCGTATGCGCCCGATACTCATGACCACGCTCACGACCACCTTGTCGATGGTGCCTCTCGCCCTCGGCATCGGCGAAGGCACGGAGTCACTCGTAGGCATGGCGGTGATTATCATCGGCGGGCTCGTTACCTCCACCATCCTCGTTTTGATGCTTCTTCCTACCTTCTATCTTCTTTTTGATAAGAAGGCAAAGAAAGGTAAGAGCGATCGGAAAGCGGAGAAACGCATGATGCGAGATAGGAAGGAGCAACGTAGCCAAGTTTACAATATGACAAGTAGCGAAGGAGGATTACTCTCAACGGATCAATCAGACATATGATTATAGTAACAACACGTCGAAACGGGGATGCAATAATTTGCATCCCCGTTTTATATGTATATGGACGGCGCTTGGTGAAAGAATATCGATGTGATGGGGTCGCCCTTCGCCTTAGGCGGCTGTAAAGCTACCGATATTGGCAAGCAGCTACTATAGCTCTTTCATAATGGCGATATTTCTAAACCCGTTTATCGTTTGCACGCTGGATTGCACACCGTAGAGTGCTTTTACGGCTTCCGAGGTCAGTGCCTCGTGGGTTGATCCGAATTTGTATTTTCTCCCATCCTTTATCATGAAAATCTTGTTGCAGAACATCGATGCCAAGTTTAGATCGTGTATTGAAATAAGAACGTAGATGTTTTTTTCTTGCGCTAACTTTTCAATTATATTTAGCGTTGAAATTTGGTGCTTAACATCCAAGCTGGCTGTCGGCTCGTCCATCAAGATCAGTTTCGGTTCTTGTGCGATGGCACGAGCTATCATTACACGTTGGCGTTCCCCTCCGCTAAGAGCCATGATATCCCTGAATGCCAAATCGGTCAAACCCAAGCTTTCTAAAACCGACTCAACTTTTTCTTTGTCTTTTCGGCGTGGAGAAAATGTCATATATGGTTGTCTGCCCATGAGCACGGTATCAAAAACCGTTACGGGAAAGGCTACTTGTGTAAATTGCGGAACATAAGAAATGAGCTTGGATCGCCGCTTTTCCGGCATGTTCAACACATCTTCCCCGTCCATAAAACTAGTGCCTGTTTGCGGTTTAAGCATCGCTGACACACATTTTATCAAAGTGGTTTTTCCGATTCCGTTGGGACCCAGCACTCCTAGTATTTGCCCTTGGTCAAGCTCGAATTCTATATCGCTTAATACTTGATGTTTGCCGTAAGCGAAGGAAATATCAGAAACTGTAAAGCTCATTTACATACCTCCTTTGCGGCGCGTAAGTATTAAGTTAATAAATATCGGAACACCGATAAAAGATACGATTATTCCGACGGGAATGAGCACCGGTTGAATGATCAATCTGCCTATGGTATCGGCAATGAGCAACAATAAGCTACCTATCAATGCCGAAAATGGCAATAAGAATCTATGGTCTCCTCCGCTTATTAAGCGTGCGATATGTGGGGCAACCAATCCTACAAATCCAACAACCCCCGTGAAACTTATAATCGAAGCGGTTACCAAAACGGATAATATCCCCACAACAGCCCTGACGCGAGACGGCTTTATACCTAAAGAACGAGCAAGCTCATCATCGC
>CAYJPI010000435.1:0-1945 GCA_964372005.1 uncultured Oscillospiraceae bacterium
AAAACTTGGTGGAGTAAAATTTATTCAAAGATAATTTGGAAAGGTGCAGACAATATATGAAAAATATAGCAAAATGAAAAAATCCGATATTACTTGTCTTGATTACAGCGAGGACATGTTAAGCATTGCAAGAGAGCGAATTTGTGGCGAAAATATCAAACTTATTCAGGGTGATGTGGGAAATTTGCAGTTTCCAGACGAAACTTTTGATATTGTTTTAAGCATGAATGGCTTTCACGTTTTCCCTAATAAAGACACAGCTTTTTCCGAAATTACAAGGGTTCTTAAAAAAAGATTGTGTATTTCTTGCGAGTTTTTATGTTGAAGGAAAAGGAAAACTTGCCGACTTTTTTGCAAAAAATATACTTGCAAAAAAGGGTTGGTTGACACTTCCATTTGATAGCAAAAAAACGATTATGCAAAGATTGGCAAAGGATTTTGAACTTGAATTTTTCGACTGCCACGGCTCGCTTATATGCTTTTGTGCAAGGAAAGTAAGGTGAATATGCCATGATGGGTTCTGCTTCAAGGGCTGTTGTTATGGATAAAATCGTAGCTGAATTTGCTCATAAAAACGGAAAATGCAATGATGTATTTTTACATAAACGACCCGAAAGAATTCGCCGATAAGACAAATATGAACCTCATATCTGCGAACGGATTTTATGGATGCATTTCAAAAGAACTACGTAAAAAGCTGAAACTTTACACAAAAATTGCGACAAAAATAGCCGACAGCAAAATGCACGCTATGATACTTCGGTTTAAGTTGTAACCCAAGGAAAGACTTCAAAAAAGGTGGCTCGCCCGTCAAGGTAAGCCACCTTTTCTATTACCACTTACTTACAATCTTACTGTAAATCTGAGATTTTCTGTCCTCATATCTCTGTATAATCACGATGACTTTATCTCCGATGGCAAACTGCGAATCCTCGTAATGTGAGGAGTCGGCTTAGTGGAAAAGTAATATTTTCTGCTATTCATCGCCATGCGACGAGAGGCGATGGCAAAACCTGCCTCACGGTCAACATGAATGACCACCATGTCTATTTTAGATCCCACGATATTGCGGAGCACAAAGCCGGGTCGTTCCTCACCGGCAATCCACATTTCACTTTCGGGAATGATGATACGCACACGAAACGGAATGACGATGGCACAGTACATCTCCTGACGGATTTGCTTACCAGTGCTCTTATCCCGAATATTCATGCTGTGGCGGTCGATGCAGATGACTGTCCCCGTGATGACACTGCGACCACGATAGGAAGCGTAGACCGAGTTCCACTCTTGACGCTCTTGGGGTGACAGGTTGCGATCGAGCTCGTTAAAGTCCAAGCCGTAGAATACTCTGCGTGCTTCATCCTCGGGTGAGAGTTCCGCAGCAGCTCGGCGATTTCTCCGAGGGCGAGTAGCTTGCTCAATAGGCGCTGTTTCTGCATGGATTTCATTTGCATCGTCCTCTCCGTATGGAACTTCCGGTTCGGGCGAGGTTTCAATTTCTGCCGTAGGTATTTCGTCCAAAGGTTCAGCCACATCGTATGTGCTTTCCGCTTCTTCCAAGATTGGCTCAGGGTCAGCCGAGAGGATAAGAGGCACTAGGTATTTCTACTGTTTCATCTGCTGTGATGTTTTCGACTAATTCCTCCGCTGCATCGGGTGTTATTTTTTTAGGCATGATAATTTCCTCCATTTTTCATCAAAATTCAAAAAACTTGTGTGTGCCGTCCGCTTGTAAAACAGCGTGAAAGCACTTGTTGGGTACGGGCAGTTTCGCTTTTTAATAACCTCCGTCCTGCAAGATAATAATTCTCTCTGTGGGCGAGAGCACGGTCTTTAGCGCCCTTGGGTGGCGGAGTATAATGTCCACGCGGGGCAAGTTGAGATAGCTTTTGCCGATAGTTCGGCTGTGCCATGATGCGCAGTTGTGTCACGCCGGTATCGT
>CAYJPI010000436.1:0-1925 GCA_964372005.1 uncultured Oscillospiraceae bacterium
TATTTGCTTCCTAAATGCTTCTACTTGTTTATCTTGTGGAGAAAGGTTTCGGTAGATACTATATCGCTGTGGGTTTTTGCAAACCCCACGAGCATTTCGTCTACGATGTTGTCAGGATTGTTCAGTATTCTTTGCATGTGTCTTTCCTCCATATATGTTGTTTTTATTTTGAATTCGCCATCGAGCAGTAGATTATTACAAGCCATCATACCGCGATCTTGATAGCTACAGGTAACATTGGGCACTTACTTGGAAAAGGAAAATCGAAAAATCATGTTTTATCAAATGGTTCGGGTGAAAACTGTGAAAAAGCAACGGGATAAGATAAATGCTTCAAAAGAGATTCAATCTCGCTATCTAAATGAAGCAAGCTAAGGGTTGCGCCCATCATATCCAGTGAAGTAAAGAAATTACCCACCAAAACTTGAGCCGGAGTTATTCCTTTGGAGGCAAGCATTTTGCAAACTCTGCCACCTAGGAGGTATAGCTCACTTAGCATTGTATTTCCAAGCCCGGATACCATAACGCTTACGGACTCACCTTCGGCTATCGGCATATCCGCAAGCAGGTAATCAAGTATCATATCCGCAACATCATCGGCGGGCCTAAGCTTTAATGTATCCATGCTTGAAAGGCCGTGATGTCCTACCCCTATTTCCATAGTTCCACGTTCTATAATGTAATTCTGGCGCCCTACCTCGGGTATTATGCAACTGGAAAGCCCTATGCCGATACTTCGCATTCTCGACACGGCTCTACTAACAACCTCTTCAACTTTGCTTATGTCATACCCTAAAGCGGATGCTGCTCCGGCAATTTTCCAAGCAAACACCTCTCCGGTGCTTCCGATGCGTAACGCCTTTTCCTCGGTTCCCACATCCTCATTAACGATTATGATGCGAACATCAATCCCGTTTTGCCCGGATATCTTCACCGCATCGCGCGCTGCTATGATGTCTAAAGGATAGTTGCCGATTATGCAAACGACACCATTCCCTGAATCTGCTTGAGAAAATGCTTCGCAAAAGGCCTCTATAGAGGGAGGGGAAAACAAATCTCCTATTGCTACGGCATGAACCATATCCTTTCCTATATATCCCATAAATGCCGGATCATGCCCAAAGCCACCACCGCAAACTACGCCTACCTTTTTTTCGCAGGGTGCAAATTTATACTTCAATGTACGAGAACAATTAGTTTTTGAAACCACCGCACTATAGCACATGCTGAAGCTTTCAATAACCTCATCAACAATATGTTCAGGATGGTTAAAAAATTTTTGCATACGTTCTTCGTTCATAATCCATCAGCCTCCAAGAACAAGTCTTTTATAATAATCAATGTAAACACCAATCTCACGCTCGCTAAATTTCTTACTCTTTCTTCCTAAGAGTATAAATGGCTTTATCTGAGAATATGTTCGCTTATGAGAATCTGTTGATAAAAACTCTTCTCTTCCTTCAACCGATGCGCTAATGTGATTGAATAAAGACCCTACGTCTATAGCATCCTGTGTAATTAGATCCTCAATTTGAATAGTACTCACCATCTCAAGGCCTATCTCAGCCTCTTTTTGCTTTACGAGATCAGTTAATGCAACATAAATTTTAATAAATGTTGTAATGCGCAAATCATTACTTCTACTATACTTTTGATTAAAGCCGGCAGGATCCCATCCTATATGTTTGCTGATTTCAGCATTGCTGATTCCGTATTGCCCCGCAATAACATTTAATCGTGAATATATGCATTCTATGAGGTAATCTCTAGTGATTTTTTTCAGTGCAAGTTCGTCAAATTCCGTCATAACATTGCCCTCTGTCCTTAAATTTCTACGTTTACGATGGTTCTCATAGCATCTAATAGTATAACGGATTAAATACAATATAAGAATGTGCGAATAACATATCATATTAGCTTATTTG
>CAYJPI010000437.1:0-1920 GCA_964372005.1 uncultured Oscillospiraceae bacterium
TCCGAACTCGACGGGGGCTACGGTGGAATATCTGTGCAATTGCGTGGTGAATACTTCAAAGCCTATGCGCGTGCCGAGGGTGGACGGCGTTCCATATTCCGATATGGTTTTTACGAACACCAAGAGTGCCGCAATCGCGTAATTTCCGCTCAATAGCGGAAGGAATATCTTCTTCATGCGCGAAAAGAATCCTGCACCGAATATCGCCCCTGCTTCCTCAAGCTGTGAGGGAATGTTCACCATAGCATTCTTCAGTAGCGTAAACATGAAAGGGAAGATGTGCAAACTCATCACGAGCACGATACCGCCGAAGGTGAAAAAGATCTCCTCGCAACCCACAGTCCACGGGAGTAGCTGTTGAAGAAGCCCGCGCTTTTGCATGAAAAGTATCCACCCCATTGAACCGATGTATGGCGGTGTCATAAACGGTATCATAAATATGATGTCGAACACGCGATATTTCGCCCAGAATGTGCGCGAAAACAGATATACAAGCGGCGCGGCGATGAGCGTGGAGAGAACAACCACGCAAGCGCCCAACAACATGGAGTTGCCGAGTATGGTTACATTCCCCGGCTCGCTGAGTGTTTGCCCCGAAGATACCAAGTCAAGGCGGCCATCCGTGATGACCGCCTCGGCAAAAATCATAATCAGTGGGCAAACAATCAGGCCGAAGAGTATCGCCGCCAATATAATAAGTGGCAGATGCTTTTTTATGCCGATCGTTCGCTTCATTCGTTATATCCTTATTGGCAAAGCTCGTTGAGCTTAGCGGCTGTTTCGGATGCGATACCCATCATACCATCCCAATCGTAGTTGATCTGGGCGATCTCATCCAATGTCGCACGATTATCGTAGGTGATATCGGTACGGCCGGGAAGGAGGTACACATCGGTAACCATCTTTTGTACTTCATCGGAGAAGAGGAAGTCAACGAAGGCTTTCGCATTGTCAACATTGGGCGCGGTATTGGGGATCATTGCAGGACGGGGATTTACAACAGTTCCGCCTGCAGGATAGTAAACGGCGAGCGGCTCGCCCTTCGCGATGGAGGAGTACGCATTGTAGTCAACACCTGCAACCAAAACGCTCACTTCGCCCGTTACAACAGCGGAAAGTGCGGCGGAGTTTGCGCCCGGCACTACGAGACCGTTTGCGGCCATATTCTCGAAATCTTCCCAACCGTTGTTGAGAACATAACCCGAGAGGAAGTCCTTACAAGAGCCCGATTTTTCGGGATCGGGTATGGCGAGTTGGCCTGCGTATTCTTCGCTTGCAAGCTCCGACCAGTCGGCAGAAAGCTCAGGGATCAAAGTGGTGTTGTAGATAACACCTGCGGCGGATGCGCTGTAACCGAAGAGCATGGAATCCTCATCGATCCAACCATCGGCGATTACATCAGCATGTGCAGGGGTGTAGCTCATGAGCTTGCCTTCATTCTTCATCGAAAGGCCGTCCGACCATGATGCGAGGATGACAACGTCCGCAATGGGGTTTGCTTCCTCGGTTTCAAGGCGCGCAAGTATCTCTCCCGTTGTGCCCTGGAACTGCTCAACTTCGATGCCCGTTGCAGCTGTGAATGCGGCGGCAATGTTGTCTGCAAGCCCTGTCGGCGAGGGCATGTACACGGTTACTTTGCCGGAGAGTGCAGGCTCTTCTGCAGTCGGCTCTTCTGCAGTTGGCTCTTCTGCGGCCGGTTCTTCGGCTTCTGGTGCGGCAGGTGCGGCGGTGTTTTCCGGTGCTTCGGGTGCGGCGGCATGCTCTGCAGGGCTACATCCCCCCACACCAAACAAAGTAAGTGCAGCAATCATTAACGATAGTTTCTTCATTTTATTAGTTCTCCTTAATTATGTAAAATTTTATGGTAATACTAATCCTCATTTAAAAGGTTACATGCACGAGGATTAGTAGATACTGTTT
>CAYJPI010000438.1:0-1873 GCA_964372005.1 uncultured Oscillospiraceae bacterium
GGTATAAAATGGTTGCGTGCCGCTATTGAAAGTGGCGGATACGAAGTGGAATTCATGCCCAATCATTTGGCGAGCGAGCAGTTCCCACGCACAGCGGATGAAATGAAAAAGTATGCGTGCATAATACTTTCCGACATCGGTTCGAACACGCTTTTAATTACAAACGATTCGTTTACCAAGTCCTTGCCCACCGCGAATAGATGTGATGAATTGCGCGATTATGTAAAGGACGGCGGCGCGCTGTTTATGATTGGCGGATACATGTCCTTCACGGGAATTGATGCAAAGGCACGCTATGGCCAAACTGCAATTAAGGATGTTCTACCCGTAAAAATGCTTTTAACAGATGATAGAGTAGAACTTCCGCAAGGCATTGTTCCTGTTGTTAAGGAGCACCCCGTGCTCGACGGTATTACGGGAGAGTGGCCCTTCTTCCTTGGATACAACAAAACGGAAGCTATCGATGGGTACGAAGTAGTAGCTACCATCAACGGGGATCCGTTTATTGCATTGGGCGAACACGGAAACGGAAAAAGTGCAGTGTTCACATCGGACTGTGCACCGCATTGGGGGCCGCCGGGTTTTGTGAATTGGGAGCACTACAATAAGTTGTTTACAAATATTACAGATTGGTTGACCGATAAAGCATGAAAAAAACAGTTCTTCAAAACATAGAGATAAGCCGTGCCATTGCGGCCATCGGGCACACCCAGTCAATTGCGATAGGTGACCTGGGATTGCCAATCCCCCCGGGAGTGCCATGTATAGACCTTTCCCTCGTTCGTGGCGTGCCGACATTTAAGCAGGTGGTTGACGCCGTTTTGAGCGAAATGTGCGTTGAAAGCTTCATTGTAGCGGATGAACTGGCAGATACCCCCGATGATTGCACCGCTTATCTAAAAGAGGTTACATTAAATGCACAGATGATGACAATGCCTCATGCGGATTTCAAAAAAGAATCCGAAAAATGTTCTTGCATAATAAGAACGGGAGAATGTACTCCTTACTATAATGTGATTTTGGTTTCCGGCGTTGATTTCGGAAGGTAAAATTAATCTATGGGGTTACTCATTGTGCTTAATGCATTGAGTAACCCCATTGTATTTAGTTTTGCTGAAGTAGCAAAACAGATTGCGAAAGATTGGATACAAAGGATAAATGTGAACTTGCGATTAACGGTTTTGTACCGGACGGGTCTGATGATAAAGTTCTTTTTCACGTATTTTCCAGAAAATAAACATGCCTATTTTAAGCACTTTATATGCGTGTTTTTCCTTAAAATCGAGTTTGTCGACCGCTCATATCAGAAAAATCAAGTGGGAAGAAATATTCTACTAAAATAGGGATTTTCCAAGTTAGAGACATTGTACAATCAGATTTTAGAATTCTCCTTTACGAGTTGTTGTGCACGTTCTTCGCGCTGTTCTTCGGGCAAGGCTTCAATTTGATTGACTTTGCTCACGTTAAAGAGGGGTAGTCTCATCGCGCCCTTCATATTTTCATTGCACCTCCGCTTTCGATTTCTGTTGAGGCAAAGGTTTGCCTTAACAGAAAATCATCAACTTTGCGTTTTGAGCGTGAGACGGCTCTATTGCTACGATCTTATTTTTCCTTGTTCTTTCTTCAAACTCGGGCTTCAATCTTTAACTGGCATGTGGTCAATTTTCGCCGCCCTCTCTGCGCGCAGACCACCTACTCTTTCGCTCGAATTTTAGTACCCGCATCGAAAACTCAACATCAAGCTCCTCGCAAATCACATGACGGTGATTGTTAAGATGGGAAATAGGTTTGACGGGGGACTAAACGTCTCACAACATAGGGGGCTTTGTCAACACTTTTTCGTACAGTTTTTTGTCGAACAGAAAGAAGATAG
>CAYJPI010000439.1:0-1859 GCA_964372005.1 uncultured Oscillospiraceae bacterium
CCGGGCAGAATCTTGCCTTCGAGATACTCGAGCGAAGCGCCGCCACCGGTGGAGATGTGTGTCATCTTATCGGCATAACCGAGCTTCTTAACGGCCGAAGCGGAATCACCGCCGCCGATGATGGTAGTGCCTTCGCACTCTGCGCAAGCCGCGGCAACAGCCTTAGTGCCTTCGGCGAACGCTGCAAATTCGAACACGCCCATGGGTCCGTTCCAAATAACGGTCTTGGCATCCTTGATCGCATCGCAGAAGATCTTGGAGGACTTGGGTCCGATATCGAGTGCCATCCAGCCATCGGGGATCTCGCTCTTATCAACGGTCTTGTATGCAGCATCGGCCGCGAACTTGTCAGCTACTACAGCATCCTCGGGGAGGAGCATGCTAACGCCCTTCGCCTTGGCTTCTTCCATAAGCTCTTTGGCAAGGCCGAGGCTGGGCTCGTCGAGGAGCGAAGCGCCGATCTCGTAGCCCTGAGCCTTGAGGAAAGTGAATGCCATACCACCGCCGATGATAAGCGTATCGCACTTGGAGAAAAGATTCTTGATAACGCCGATCTTGTCTGCAACCTTAGCACCGCCGAGTATCGCAACGAAAGGACGAACGGGGTTTTCGAGCGCTTCACCCATCACGGAAAGCTCCTTGCCGATGAGGTAGCCGGCAACCGCGGGGAGATACTCCGCTACGCCTGCAGTGGAAGCATGCGCTCTGTGAACGGTTCCGAATGCGTCGGACACGAAAAGTTCAGCCAAGGATGCAAGTTCCTTTGCAAATGCAGGGTCATTGTCGGTCTCTTCTTTGTGGAAGCGTACATTCTCGAGGAGAACGATTTCTCCATCTTTCATGGCTTCGATTGCTGCTTTAGCGCTCTCGCCGATGGTATCGCTTGCGAATGTAACTTTAGTGTCGGCAAGCTTCTCTTGTAGCTTCTTCGCAACGGGTGCGAGCGAAAACTTGGGATCAACCTTACCCTTGGGGCGGCCAAGATGGGAACAAAGAATGATCTTGGCGTTTTGCTCCAACAAATACTTGATGGAAGGAAGCGCCGCCACAATGCGCTTGTCATCGCTTACGTTGCCTGCCTCATCGAGCGGTACATTGAAGTCAACGCGCACCAATACCTTCTTGCCCTGTACTTTTACATCCTCGATTGTCTTTTTTGCCATCTTTTTCATCCTCCGTTATATATTTAGTAATAACCTACGATTATCTCCATAAGGCTTCATTGCCTATGGGCTTCCTATACGGCGTTTCTCACACCGTACGATGTCATTGTACCACATATTGCACTATTAGCAAATGTTTTTCGTACATTTTTTCTATTTTTTCCACATGTATGTCACAAGTTGTGTACAAAGCACTGCTTATATCTCAATCAAGAAAGCATGCTTTAAGCGACTTTTGTGGTTCCACTTCGTCTATAGGCCCGCCACCAAGGCATTCATCACCGCTATAAAACACTACCCATTGCCCCGGCGTAACAGCGCGCTGAGGCTCGTGAAACTTTACATATGCGCCCTCGCCTTGAATTTGAACCGTAACATCTTGGTCGCTTTGGCGGTAGCGAAACTTCGCCGTGCACGTGAAGCTCTCACCGTCATTTACGGGAGCTGCGCCCGCAATCCAGTTTACTTTTTCTGATTTGAGGGACAGTGAATACAACTCCTCATGTTCGCCTTGTTGAACGAGGAGCGTATTGCTCTTTAGGTGTTTACCGACGACAAACCAGCTTTCACCCGATCCTGTGTTGCGGCCTCCTATACCGAGTCCCTTTCGCTGGCCGAGTGTATAGTACATAAGCCCATCCTGCTTGGCAAAGCCCTCGTCAGAATCAAAATCCACCATGTTTACGGGCTTGGCCG
>CAYJPI010000440.1:0-1854 GCA_964372005.1 uncultured Oscillospiraceae bacterium
GTGGTGTTTTACTTACGGTATCCGTTATAGGCTGTGCCGCGCCATCAGCACAAATCCAGCAACCTGCTGAGCAACCCATCGCGCAGCCGGCGGAACAGCCCATTATTGAAACGCAGGAGCAGAATGTTGAACAACCGGCACAGCAACCGATTGAGCAACCGATTGAGCAACCGATTGTCGAGCAGGCCGAACAACCTACGGCTCAAGCGGAAGCGCCGGCGGCAACAACAGAATCCCCGGCAAATATCGATGCAAATTATATCGGAGAAGCCGAGGCGAAAGCCATCGCGCTCGCACATGCAGGGATGACGGAAAATGAAGTTTCGCATCTTTTCTGCAAGCTCGACTATGACGATGGCCGCGCAGAATACGAAGTAGAGTTTTGGGACGGTTCAACCGAGTTTGACTATGAAATCAATGCGGTAACCGGTGAGATTGTTGGCTACGATTATGATATGGAGAGCTATGATGGCGCACCCGCACCATCGCCTGTGGCAAATAATTCGGGCGATTACATAGGCGAAGCCGAAGCGAAGGCCATCGCGCTTTCCCATGCAGGAATAAGCGAAGCCGAAGCCGGCCAGATCAAATGCGAGTTTGATATGGATGACGGACGCGCCGAATACGAAGTTGAGTGGGAAATCGGAAGAACCGAGTACGACTATACCATCAGCGCAACGGACGGCACGATTTGGGAACACGATGTGGATTATGATGATTAGTGGGTAATTGTGTGTAACATATCAAGGGGATAGCAACAAAATGCTATCCCCTTGCAATATAACTGTCAAAATCCTTCGCACGAACATTCGTGTCCACATAATCTAGTCTTTTTTCAAATCATTATAAGCAACAATAGCCATTTTCAACAGCTCCATTGCGCGCTCGAGATCCTTGGAGTTTAACACGTATGCGATGCGAATTTCGTTTTTTCCGGCTCCGCTGCTTGCGTAAAAGCCTTCCCCGGGGGAGAGCATTACGGTTTCCCCATCGTGTGAAAACTCATTTAGCAAGAAAAGTTGAAAATCTTTTGCATCCGCTATCGGCAAAGATGCCATAATATAGAAAGCACCCTCCGGTTCTTCGCATAGCACTCCGGGGATTTCCCTTAATTTTTGCATGACGATATCACGGCGCTTGCGATATTCATCACGAACGGAATTATAGTAGCTTTCATCGATTGAATATAGCTTTGCACATGCAATTTGTTCAATGGTGGCAACCGCCAATCGGCCTTGGCAAAGCTTTAGTAACTGTTGCATAAGGGGCTTGTTTTTTGAAACAATGCTGCCCACGCGCGCCCCACATGCCGAGAATCGCTTGGATACGGAATCAACAATGATTGCATTTTGTGCGATATCGTCAAATTGACCTACGCTCACGATGGGTTTGTCGCTATAAATAAACTCCCTGTAAACCTCGTCACCAATTAAGTATAAGCCGTGCTCTTTTGCTACATCGGCGATCGTTCTCAACTCGTCAAAAGTAAATACAACACCGGTGGGGTTTGATGGATTTGTCACAATAATTGCGCGGGTTTTTTCGTCGATCAGTGATTCAAGCTTCTCTCTCGATGTAAAACGATAGCCCTCCTCGGCTTTCGTAACATAGCTTTTCACCTCACCGCCTGCCATTTTAATGAATGTAGAATAGTTCGGGTAAAACGGCTCAAACACAATAACATTGTCGCCCTCGTCGAGAATGGATAGCATCAAAAAAGACAGCGCTTCACTACCTCCCGAGGTTATGAGGATTTCATCGTTCGTATAATTCATACCCAATCGCTCGTAGTATTGAAGCGTTGCCTTCGCGAGCAAATCGATGCCGGGAGAAGCCGCATATTCCAAAACGGGC
>CAYJPI010000441.1:0-1829 GCA_964372005.1 uncultured Oscillospiraceae bacterium
GCCTGCCAGAGCTTTTTCAATGTTAGCTTTCGTTTGCGTTCCCTCTAAGTCCTTCATAGGTGATGTATTTCTCCTCTTTATCCGTTTTTATATTTGTCGATAAGCATCTTTGCCTTGGATTGCAATGTTTCATACCGTTCCTCGGCTGTTTTGCTGCATTGCTCAACGCTATTTTCTATAGCCGAGTAATTGTTAAGCGCAACTTCCACAACACCTTTGCATAGCTTTCCATTGTATGCCATGTCGCTCATTATGGAGCGCACCTTCTTCTCAGGGAATGGTTCTTTATAGCTACGCTTTCCAAGCAAAGCGCTCATTACATCGGCAACCCCAACTATGCGCTCTGCAAGCGATAATTGATCCGCCCCGATACCATGGGGATATCCCGATCCGTCCGGCCTTTCATGGTGCCTTGCCGCGATGTTGAGTATCTTATCGCTTACACAGCCCTTTAGTATGTACTCCGTCAACAACACATGGTCCTTCATGAGGTTAAACTCATTGTGTGTGAGTGCACCATTCTTTTCGAGTAGCATATTCGAAACCGAGATCTTGCCGATATCATGAAGTAGAGCACCTAGGTAGATATCGCGAGTGTCGTCTTCGTTCATGGCGTGCAGTTCTGCAAGTCGTACCGCAATGTCCACCGTCGCGATGGTATGGGTAACTGTAAACTCGCTCCTAAAGTCGATAGCATGCGGAAGCATGTGTATAAGCGAATCCACATGGTCTCCGTAATTGGAGCTATTCTTTAGGTAGCCCAAAAGCTCATCCATGTATTCACCGTTAAAACACTTGGTAAGCACTCCCTCGCGCTCCTCAAGGGTAATAAGTTCCTGCACTTCTTCTTTGTTGAACACAGGGTTTTTCAATATAACGAATGCTTCTTCAGGCGATTTTATTACCCCTCGCATAAGCATTACATCAATCCTATCCGCTATGAAAAGGCGCCTTGCGAGCTTTTTATTCACACAGTCCGAATCTTCGATTTTCGCATCGATAACGTGATGGAACAAAAGCGCATCCACAAATTCCTCAAAGAAAGAATGTTCCCCAAGGAAAAGATAGCTATACACCGAATGTGGGATATAATCCCCCACCTCGAACGAAAAAGTTGAAAAAATATCCGATAGTGAATCGAGCTGCTCCGTTTGATACGCACCTATATCATGGAATAATCCGATGTAGCAAATTTTAGTAATTTGTTCGTCGGTATACTCACCTTCCGACATCTTGAAAAGAATGTAAGCCACCCTTTCTCCATGATCCATGAGTTTATAATCCAAAGTGTTAAGAGCACGGCGCATCATATGTGATACGCTGATTATCCTATCATCCATGAGGTTCTCCTCCTTGCTTTAAATCGGCTTATACCGTCTCTATCATCATTGTATCATATACGACGAAAAAAGTAACCATGCTTTTCCATCAACAGATCTTTTTTTATTACCAAAATAGTAATACTGCCAACACTATGTAATGTAGACATTTTATGTCCATATGAAACAACATTTTGTACAATATTATCACATCAATTTTTTTCAATTCCAGTGTTGACAAAGCAAGCCATCGGGCATATAATTAACGTATCAAAAAAAATTGATGCGAGGTGCATTATGACTCACGAAAAAAATGCTAAGGTGTTCAAAGCTCTTTGCGACGAAAAACGCTTAATGATACTTGAACTTTTGCGCGGCGGCGAAAAATGCGCTTGTGTGCTCACCGATCTAACCGGGATAAAACAGTCCGCGCTATCGTATCATATGAAGATATTATGCGAATCCGGGCTTGTTAGTGGCAAGCAGGAAGGCAAGTGGATGCATTACCGT
>CAYJPI010000442.1:0-1828 GCA_964372005.1 uncultured Oscillospiraceae bacterium
TGGCGCAGAGAACAAAAATGTCCCATTTTTGCCCGTTTTTGACGCGCATGTCGTCAAAAACGATTGAAAGCCGCCATGCCTAAAGCGAAAGCAAATCCATGGTTTTTCGACAGGCTGAGCATAGTGTAATATTTCTTCGATGCAACAACAAACCACCCATTTTTGCGCTAGATAGTGTCGACTCTATCTAAAATCTATGGTGCAAAAATGGGTGGTATTTTTTAATTTTCCCCTGAGCCATTAAGCGGCTCAGAAAAAGGGATACAAGGGATGAAATCCCCCTTGTTGCAATTATCGATACCCGGGGCCGGGATCGCCGAGTGCCCAGTGTTTGCGGCAAAGTCCGACATACTTATCATTCGCACCGAGCACGATTTGCTCGCCGATTTTTGTTATGCCACCTTTTCCATCTAGGCGGGCGTTACAAAGCGCCTTCTTGCCGCACCAACAAATGGTTTTAACCTCCTCGATGGTGTCGGCCCACGCCATGAGATACTTACTGCCATCAAAGAACTCGCCACGAAAATCCGCGCGGAGTCCGTAGCAAATTACGGGAACATTCCAGTCATCAACTATTTTTACCAAAAGTTCAACCTCGGCTTTTGAAAGGAACTGCGCTTCGTCAACTATGATGCAATCATAGTCGCCGCGTTCAACAGCCGCTAAGTCCATTTCGTGGAAGAGCATGCATGTCGATTCGAGGCCGCATCTGGAAAGAACGGTATGCTCGCCGTCCCGCGCATCGACTGCCGGTTTCACAAGAAGGGCGCGTTGGTTGCGCTCGGTGTAGTTGTATTGAACCATAATAGCGTTGGCACTCTTGCTTGAGCCCATCGCACCATATCTAAAGTATAGCTTTGCCATCGAGTTTCTAGCGTCCTCCCTTGTCGTATGGTTTACCGCTCGCGCGTGGAGCTTGCGATTTTCTTGATGTGAATGCGAGCACGACGAGTGTCGCTATGTACGGAATCATCTTATATACTTCCCCGGGAATTTCGAGGGCAACGAGGAATGGCATGCTCGTATAGGTTGCGGCGATGGTTTTCATAAGCCCGAAGAAGAGCGCCGCAAGTAAAATACGCATCGGTCGCCATTGGCCGAATATGAGCACGGCAATTGCAAGGAAGCCATAGCCCGATACGGTTGCGTTGAACTCGGTAGTAACGGGGATGATGTACACCAATCCACCAAGCCCTGCAAGTGCGCCCGAAATGAGCACGCCTGTGTAGCGCATTTTATACACATTAACACCCACGGAATCTGCCGCGTGAGGATGCTCGCCGCAAGCGCGAAGGCGAAGGCCGAACTTAGTTTTGTACAGAACAATACTGGATATAATGAGTATTGCAACGCCAAGATACGTTGTAATATACGTGTTTTGGAAGAAGAAATTACCGATAACCGGGATATCTCCGAGTACCGGCACGGAATCTATGCGGAATGTGTTTGTGAAAGCAACCTGTTGAACGCCGTTAGGCTGGAGCATGCGCGCCGCAAACACTGCGAATGCGGGGGCAAACATGTTTAATGCCGTGCCGCTAATCGTTTGGTCGGCGTTCATGTTGATGGATGCATAAGCGTGAAAGATGCTAAAGAGCATCCCCGATGCCATCGCTATCAATATGGCGAGAACGAGTAACCATTGTCCGCTCATCACGTCCTGCATCTGGTTGATAAAGAATATGCTGCAAAACGCACCGAAAATCATTATACCGTCGAGCGCGATGTTTACAACGCCACTGCGCTCGGAGAACATGCCACCCAGTGCAACTATGAGAAGCGGTATGGAGAAGAACATCGCTTGTTGAAAGATGAAATATAATGTGCT
>CAYJPI010000443.1:0-1821 GCA_964372005.1 uncultured Oscillospiraceae bacterium
ATTGAATCGGGCAAGCTCGATATCGTTGAATCCGAGTATACATTATCATCGCTTTTGAACGATGTTATAACCATGGCAAGACTCAGGGCCGAAGGAAAGCAGCTTGATTTCTTCACGCATATTGACAGTAGTCTACCCCAAAAACTTATCGGCGATGAAGGCAGGATAAAGCAAATTTTAACGAATCTGCTTACCAATGCTATCAAATTCACGCACAAGGGTTATGTCGCACTGCATGTCACAGGCGAGGTGGACGGCAGTAGTGCCAGGCTCATGTTCGAGGTTATAGATACCGGTGTCGGAATAAAAGAAGAAGATATCTCGCGGCTGTTCGAAGAATTCGAAAGGGTAAACACCACCAAGAACCGTAGCATTGAGGGAACCGGGCTCGGACTTGCTATTTCAAAGCAATTATGCGAAATGATGGGCGGGAATGTGGAGCTCAAATCAGAATTCGGGGTAGGTTCGGTCTTCTCATTCGAAATAAAACAACATGTGTCCACTTACAGTCCCATCGCGGCCGTTTCAAGCGGAAAGAAAGTGCTTCTCTATGAATCAAGAGAGATGCATGTTAAGTACTTGAAAGATTCCATCGAAAGCCTGGGCGTTGAATGCACATTGTGTGTAAACCAATCGGAGCTTTATGAATCCCTGCGCGAACATGAAGCTGATTTTGTGTTTGCCCCTGCCTTGCACCTATCCAAGGTACAACAATTGCTTCAACAGCTTTCATCGAGTGCCCGTGTTGTAATGTACACGCAGTACCAAAATGCCAAGTTTGTTGAAGGTGTATACACCCTTACTCTGCCGGTGAACTGCATGCAGGTTGCATCCGCTTTGAACAACACATCAAACACTCAATATCAAACGGCGGAGAAAAACCTATTTAAGGCTCCTGATGCCAGGGTGCTCATTGTAGATGATAATTTTGTAAATCTCAAGGTTGCAAAGGGATTGATGAAGCCTTACGAATTCCATATCGAAACGGCAGAAAACGGCCTCATCGCCTTGGAAAAGGTTAAAGAAGAGAAATTCGATCTTGTCTTCATGGATCACATGATGCCCGTGATGGATGGAATCGACGCAACGATCGCAATCCGAAATTTGGAAGGGGACTATTATAAAAACCTGCCCATTGTAGCATTAACGGCAAATGCGATTATCGGCGTACGTGATCTTTTCATCAAGGAAGGCATGAACGACTTCCTTGAAAAGCCCATAGAGATGCGAAAACTAAATGATATACTGTTAAAGTGGCTACCAAAACATATGCAATCAGAAACATCAGTCAGTGTTCAATCGGCCGAAAGTTCCGATGATTATGGTGAAATCTACGGCATTGACATTGCGCGAGGGGTTAGTTCATTAGGTGGTAATTACGATGATTACCTCGACATAATCAGAACCTATTACGACGATGGCGTGAAGAAGCATTCCCTCATACGTTCTTTACACATTGCCCGTAACATACTTGCATTTAAGACGGAGGTTCATGCAATAAAGAGTGCTTCCGCTTCCATCGGGGCTATGGATATATCCACCCGTGCGCTTGCGCTCGATAACGCCGCAGCGAGGGAGGATTGGCTAGTCATAGATGAAACTGTGGACGATTTTCTTGAGGAATTCCACACGGTGATAGAGTCTCTGAGGTCATACCTTGCGAGCAGGTGCGAAAAGGAAACCGACAAGGATAGCGGCGATATTTCGCTTATTCAAGAAAAAATTGATGAGCTTATTGATGCCATCGACTTTGTGGACCTTACCACGATCGAGAGCATATTGGACGAAATAATGCAATATACATGGGAATCATCCATAGAT
>CAYJPI010000444.1:0-1815 GCA_964372005.1 uncultured Oscillospiraceae bacterium
ATTTGGTGCCATCACCGATGCATCCTATATTCTTGATGCAATCGACCTCATAACCGATAGCGTCCACAACAAGAATCACAGGGTATACGCCGTTGTCGCACCTTCGATTTCGAGCCAATTCTCATATGCTAAGCTAGGCCAGGTTATTGCAGGGATAAAGGCGCTCGGCTT
Source organism: uncultured Oscillospiraceae bacterium (assembly GCA_964372005.1). Classification (GTDB taxonomy): domain Bacteria; phylum Bacillota; class Clostridia; order Christensenellales; family CAG-138; genus CAYPKG01. The sequence goes on from CAYJPI010000444.1 coordinate 172, forward strand.
CTACCATGTTGTCGAGGCGGCACTCGGCGCTGACATGGTAGCGTATGAAGAATCGAAGGAGCTTGCCGAAAAGGGTTTTCTTCTAAGCTCGTGTTGCCCGTCATTCGTGAAATATGTGGAAACTAAGTTCCCCAAGATGGTCGAGCATATTTCTCACAACCTATCTCCAATGGCTGTAATTGCGCAATACATCAAGAAAACCGATCCCACCGCGAAGGTTGTGTTCATCGGGCCTTGTACAGCTAAAAAGATGGAGCGTCGCCGCGAAACGGTGCGTGACTATGTGGATTGCGTTCTTACCTTTGAGGAGCTACAAGCCTTATTCGATGCGAAGAAGGTATCGATACAAACGCTAAATGAGGATGTTCTAGATAACGCTTCCTACTTTGGCAGGATATTTGCCAGAAGCGGAGGGCTTAGTGATGCTGTTTGCCAAGCACTTACCGAGCAGGGAAATTCCTTCGAAGTGAAGAGCATAGTTTGTGATGGACAAGAAGCCTGCAAGGCGGCACTCATGAAAGCGATGCATGGACGAGCTGAAGGAAACTTTATCGAGGGCATGGGTTGCGTAGGTGGTTGTATCGGCGGTGCAGGTTGCTTAACACATGGCCCGAAGGATGCAAAAGAGGTTGATAAATACGGAAAGCAAGCTTTCGAAAAGAACATTAAGGATGCTATATCTCAGGCGCTGTAGTTTACTATGCCTAGGCCGATAAACTTAACTTCCCTCATTATTTTGACGATATGCTTCCCCAAACAAGGAAATTCAAAAAAGTGGCCGACTTATCATGCCGGCCACTTTTTTCATCCCTTTTTCAAGGTATTATCCTGGATACAAAGTTATTATTCGATTATTTTCTTGAATCGAGTTCCTTATGGCTTTCGTAGAATGCGCGCTTATCCTTGTACATCGCCTGGTCAGCTTCTTTTATGGTGTTTTCCCAATCTTCAATGCCGGAGCCATTGCACACAGCATATCCTATGGATGCGGATGCTGTGGGTATATCTTTACCGCAAATCTTTTTCAACCTGTCCTTAACTAAAGTGATGTATTCTTCAACATTATCCAAGCGATCCTTAGGCATTATGGTAACAAATTCATCTCCGCCTATTCTATACACTACACAATAATCCATGCCTTCCACCACGAGTGCCTTTGCGCATGATTTAATGTAAAAGTCTCCCATTCTATGACCTTGATTATCATTAACCTGCTTCAATCCGTTGATATCCGTAGCTATGAGTATGGCGCCTTCCATGTTCTTCTTTTGGATGCTGTTAAACGTATCGGTATCAAAAGCATTTCTATTTTTAAGCTTTGTCAATGAGTCCGTATTATAGATATCCCTAAAATGCGGATTTGAAATTCGCTTAAACAATATACTTGCTACCACGCCTGAAATAGCACAAATAGATATAATTATTCCAAACAGAATTGTCCTTATATCTTCGTAGGCTCTATACTGACTGTCTGCAGGAAACTCTATTCCTATAGCGGCAACGGTTGTGCCCGTTGCGTCATGTATCGGATAGTATGCTACGAACACATCTCCCCACGCGGTATTAAGGATATCGTTTGGCATCACAATCTCGCCATTTAAGGCTTGTAAAAGCGGCTCTTGAAACTCCTCCTCAATTAAATCC
>CAYJPI010000445.1:0-1809 GCA_964372005.1 uncultured Oscillospiraceae bacterium
TGGGAAAAGCTCGTAGGCGTAAGGATTTACTCCTAATGCGACAGCAACAGTACAAGCTCATCCCACGCCCCAAAAAGAAAAAACCGCCCACCGACAAAGAAAGGAGCAAGGAATGAAGCCGATAATCATAGGGATTGATCACGGTTATGCCGCGATAAAAACGGTGAACTTTACTTTCCCATCGGGCGTAACAGAGTTTGAGACTCCCCCTCCCGTCAATCAAGGATTGCTTGAAATCGACGGTAAATACTACGTTTGCGGAAGCGGACGGCAACCACTTTTGAAGGATAAAGCAACCAATGAAAACTATTGGCTATTGACCCTCGCGGCACTTGCGAAGGAGGTGAGCTTCCGAGCGGACGGCGACACCGCAGAGGTAATCATAGCCGCAGGGTTGCCACTCACGGGCTTCGGGAAAGACAAGGAAGCGTTCCGTAACTACCTCTTGAGGAATGCCGAACCGATTATTTATAAGTTTGAGGAACGCGAGTTTTGTATCCAAATCAAGGATGTGTTTTTGCTTCCTCAAGGTTTCTCGGCCATTGCCGCAAACATGCACTTGCTGTCAAATGAGCCTTCGGTTGTCATAATTGACATCGGTGGTTGGACGGTGGATGTCATGAGGATGGACAACAAGAAGGTCGACACAACCTCTTGCCGAAGCCTTGAACTCGGCGTAATTCGATGCATGGATGAGATCAAAGAACAAGTGCGGCGCGTGTTTGGGCTGTCGCTGACCGACTCTCAAGTGCAAGCAATTATCTCGGACGAACCGTGCTCCATACCCGGTTTGGCGCGTGAGTTGGTCGTTCGGCATGGGCAGATGTATGTGGACAGGCTTCTTTCTGAGATTGCGGAGTGTGGGTTTGACCTCCAAGCGTTGCCGGCAGTTTTCCTCGGTGGCGGCGCAAGTATCGTCAAGCCGCGCGTGACCGCGCGTGTCGGCCTGTGTGGACCGATCTTCCTCACGGACGCGGCTATCAACGCTAAAGCATTTGAATCGCTCGTGCGACAACGTGTGGCGATATGAGAAAGCGCCTTACATTGAGCTTCCACGAGGAAAATGCAGAGCATATGCAAGCGTATCAAAGGCTCATGGAAATAAAGAGTGGTGCAAGGAGCGACTATGTAGCAATGATGATCTCGCGGTTTGACACCATCGAGGAATGTGTGTACGAAGCGGTCAAACGGGCGCTCGATGAATGCCCGGAACAATTGAATTTAAGCAAAGAACGCGAGGTTCCGCAGGAGATGTTGGACTTCGCGTTTTCTTTGTAGAAAGTTTAACATCGTGGCATTGGCTTTTCAATTTTGTTTATGTATAATAAACGTAAGGGATTATTTCATAATCTTGAAGCCGATGAAGTTGCGACTGTTGGTCGTGCATTTTATATAGTCAACCAACAGTTGAATAACGAAAATCAACTGATAGTTCCTTTGTTTTCTTTCTAATATTTTTTATTATGGACTTAGGAGGTGATGTTATGAACCAATTGCAAATCGGAAGATTTATTGCTCAGTGCAGAAAAGAAAAAGGTTTAACACAGTCACAATTAGCTGAAAAATTAGGCATTACAAACCGAGCTGTTTCTAAATGGGAAACAGGTAATAGCATGCCTGATGTGTCTATAATGCTTGAATTATGTGAAATTTTCAGTATATCTGTTAATGATTTATTATGTGGAAAGAAATTAAACACTGAGGAACATAAGATGGAAAATGAAAAAAACACACTATCTATGATACTTGCAAAAAAAGAACTGTTTCACCTAAAGATGAGTGCAAAAATACTAATGTCAGCTGGTGTTA
>CAYJPI010000446.1:0-1808 GCA_964372005.1 uncultured Oscillospiraceae bacterium
AGCATAATCAAGCAGGTAAAGCAAAAGGATGTACTTTTGTACTATCCATTCGAAAGCATGGATTCGTTCTTGCGGCTCATACGTGAAGCCTCGTACGATCCCGATGTAATAAGCATACGCATCACTATTTACCGCCTTGCGAATAAGGCGAAGCTCGTACAATATCTTTGCGCCGCATCGGAAAACGGCAAGGACGTTACCGCATTGATGGAGCTACGCGCTCGCTTTGACGAGCAGAGCAATATCGATTGGTCCGAGCGCCTGGAGGAGGCCGGTTGTAAGGTAATATACGGATTCGATCAACTCAAGGTACACTCGAAAGTATGCTTGATAACGCGCAAGGAAAAGGCGGGTATCGGCTACATCACGCAGGTGGGCACGGGTAACTATAATGAAAAAACTGCCGCGCTATACACCGATTTCTCGCTCATCACATCCGATACATCCATCGGGCTTGATGCGGTGGAATTCTTTAAAAACATCTCCATTGCGAGCCTTGAGGGAACGTACAAGCATTTGCTCGTTGCACCCATATATCTAAAACCTAAACTCATGCAGCTTATCGATGAACAGATAGCATTGGGCGAAAACGGAAAAATTGCCATCAAGATAAACTCGATAACTGACATCGATTTTATACACAAGCTTTCCGAGGCCTCGCAAGCCGGTGTGCAGGTGCGCATGATTATTCGCGGCATTTGCTGCATACTCCCCGGCATTAAGGGATACACGGAAAATATTGAAATTATATGTATAGTTGGGCGCTTTCTCGAGCATACGCGCTTGTATAGCTTTGGCGATGGTGAACAGCAACAAATGTTTATTGCTTCGGCCGATTTGATGACGAGGAACACCGTTAGGCGCATCGAGGTGGCATGCCCCATCCTCGACCCCGATTGTAAGAACGAACTCAACATGATATTCGAAACCTGCTGGAACGATAATGTGAAGGCTCGCGTTCTCGGACCGAATGGAAATTACTCGAAAAAGCCTACAGAAGCCGAGCAATCGAACTCGCAAGAATTCTTCATCGAACATTTTAGCGAACACTCAAACAAGCGCGTGCGCAAGCCTAAGCAAAAGAAAGGCTTCTTCGCTAAAATGAAGGCAAAGTTCTCATCGAACAAATAAATAATAGGCGATAGTTATCGCTTGTCAAAAGACCATCCGCAATCGCCGTGATATGTCATGAGCCGCGACATTCCACCATCCACCGTTATACTTTGGCCGGTTATGAACGAGGATTTGTCGCTGCAAAGGAAGTGCACGGCGTTTGCTATGTCTATAGGATCGCCGACACGCTCCACGGGATGTTGCATACGATCCTCGTCACTATGGATATACTCAACTGTTTCGCGTTGGTACCCCCCCGTTTCAATCCAGCCGGGGCGAATGCAGTTAACGCGCGCCTTACCCGTCAGGCTGACGGCAAGTGCATGTGTAAGCGCTTCGATTCCTCCCTTTGCGGCCGTGTAACTCTCGGTATCCTGCTGTGATTGGCCTTGTCTCGTGCTCGATAGATTTACGATTGAAGCATCGCTCGATAAAACATCCATAAACTTCACGGTGAGGTAGTAGGGTGCGGCCACACCCACACGCTGAACGTAGAGAAAGTCCTCATAAGAACAGCCGGATAATATTCCGCCGCGACTTAAACAGGCATTGTTAACTATCGCATCGATTGTGGGGAATTTCTCCTTCACATATGACGTGAATGCATCGAGATTTTGTTCATCCGCAACATCTCCACAGTAAAAAAACGCTCTACCTTTGTGCTTTTCCGCCAGTTCCTTGCCGCGCGCTTCATC
>CAYJPI010000447.1:0-1787 GCA_964372005.1 uncultured Oscillospiraceae bacterium
TAAATGAAGCTGAATATAACATCAATATAACAATTAACAGGAGGACAAGCAATGGCAACAGCGGTAATAATGCCCAGGCAGGGGCAAAGTGTTGAAAGTTGTATCATAACTGAGTGGAATAAAAAGGTTGGTGATACCGTAGCTGAGGGAGACTTGCTTTTTTCGTATGAGACGGATAAGGCGACTTTTGAGGAAACCGCAAAGGTGAGCGGAACATTGCTCGCTGTGTTCTTTGAAGAAGATGATGACGTACCTTGCCTTATGAACGTTGCTGTAATTGGCAGTGAGGGAGAGGATGTATCCGCTTTCGCACCCGATGGTGCGGCCGGTGTCGAAGCAACACCTGCAGAGCAGGATGAACCCACATCCATCGTAGAGGTTGCACAGGCCGTGCAAGTTGCGGCGAGCGCAGCGTCAGCAGGTGCCATTTCTCCGCGTGCACGCGGCGCGGCAGAGCGCTTGCAACTCGACCCATCCATGGCGATACCGACAGGCCCCAATGGCCGTGTGATAGAGCGTGACATACTATCCCTTGCCAAGGACGGAAAACGCGCTACACCTGCTGCAATGGCAGATATGATTGCTAAGGGAACTGAAGGCATCAGCGGTACGGGTATCGGCGGACGTTTGACGAGCAATGACTTTAATGCACAAACGGTTGCGACATCGAATGTGGCAGCCATCTCTGATGCACCTGAATATACCGATGAAAAGATCACTAACCTACGCAAGGTAATCGCTAAGGCGATGCATGAGAGCATATCGTCGATGGCACAGCTCACGCACACTTCCTCCTTCGATGCAACGGCGATGATGGCATTCCGTAAGAGCCTTAAATCCGCGCCGGAATCGATGGAGCTTCCGAATATCACTTTCAACGATATAATACTATATGCGTGCTCGCGCGTACTCTTGAAGCATCCCGATTTGAATGCGCACTTCCTCGGCGATAAGATGCGCCGCTTCTCGCATGTTCACTTGGGCATGGCTGTAGATACACCTCGTGGACTTCTCGTCCCCACCATTTTCAATGCGGACACGAAGAGCCTCCTCGAAATATCCAAGGAAGCTAAGGCACTTGCGGCCGCGGCTCAAGCAGGCAATATAAGCCCCGATGCACTCACGGGCGCATCGTTTACCATCTCAAACCTCGGAACTTTGGGGGTTGAGCACTTTACACCGGTTGTAAATCCTCCGCAAACAGGCATATTGGGCGTTAACTGCATTATGGAACGCGTACGCACTGTGAATGGCGAGATTAAGGTATACCCTGCTATGGGACTGTCACTCACATATGATCACAGGGCGATAGACGGTGCGCCTGCATCCCGCTTCTTGATGGATATGCGTGTGGCACTTGAAAATATCAACGCTCTTTTAATCGGATAGGGGAGGATATAACATGGTTTATGATTTGATAGTTATCGGTGGCGGACCTGCGGGTTATCTCGCGGCGGAACGTGCCGGACATGAGAAGATGAATGTGCTTCTCATAGAGGAACGCACCGTAGGTGGGGTATGCTTAAACGAAGGTTGCATGCCTACCAAGACATTACTGTATAGCGCAAAGATATTCGACGGCGCAATGCATGGCGAAAAGTATGGTGTGAGCGTGCAAGGCGCATCGATTGACCATGCGAAGGTAGTTGCACGCAAGGACAAAGTGGTAAAAACACTCGTTTCGGGCGTGAAGAGCGTGTTGAAAGCCAATGGCGTTACAACTGTGGATGCGCGTGGCGTAATCACCGGCAAATGCGCTGAAGGATATACCGTACGAGCCGCTGAAG
>CAYJPI010000448.1:0-1778 GCA_964372005.1 uncultured Oscillospiraceae bacterium
ACCGATCCCGTATTCGATCGTTGGTTCATATTTCCTATTCCACTATTTCATATACCATGTCGGGGCGTTTTCGATCCACCGTGATCCCCATGTGAAGCTCGCGTAGCGCATCCTCCACGCCCTTATCATCGTTCACATAGAGGGTTGCAATCGTTTCATCGACTTTCACCGCATCGCCGAGCCGTTTATGCATCACAAGCCCTACGGCAGGGTCGATCACATCCTCCTTGCTCAGCCTACCTGCGCCGAGCAGTCTTGATGCCTCACCTATGGAGCTTGCATTCATCGCTACGATATTGCCTGAGGACTTTGCTTTAAACTCAACATGTTTTTTAACCTTTACGAGTTCTTCAACATTCTTCACATCGATGTAATTCGCGTCTCCGCCCTCGGCTGATATCATGTCCTTCAGCTTATCTAACCCTGCGCCCGATTCAAGCGAATGCGTGAGCTTTTCTCTCGCGTCATTTTCGCCATCCGCAAGCCCTGCGCATATTAGCATATTACTGCCGAGTATCATGCAAACCTCATATAATGGATCGCCTTGAGGTATTTTTCCGCTAAGAAGCTGTACCGCCTCCCTAACTTCGAGTGCATTGCCGACGGCAAGCCCGAGCGGCTGATTCATATCGGTTATAACAGCTACAACGCGCCTATCGAGTTCCTTGCCGATGTCAACCATTGCGCGGGCAAGTGATTTTGCTTCGTCAACCGTTTGCATGAATGCACCCGTGCCCACCTTAACATCGAGCACGATGGCATCCGCGCCGGCGGCAAGTTTCTTGCTCATTATGCTTGAAGCAATAAGGGGTATGCTCTTTACCGTTCCCGTAACATCGCGAAGGGCATACATTTTCTTATCTGCCGGCACTAAATTGCCGGACTGACCCATCACGCAAAGGCCATTCTTTTTCACGATATCCTTAAATTTATCCATCGGGATATCAATGTTCACGCCGGGAATACTCTCGAGCTTGTCAAGCGTTCCTCCGGTGTGGCCGAGCCCTCGGCCGCTCATCTTCGCAACCGTACCGCCCGATGCCGCAACCAAAGGAGCGACTACGAGCGTTGTCGTATCGCCCACGCCGCCTGTTGAGTGCTTGTCAACCTTCACGCCCTTTATGTCGTTCAAGTCGATGATATCCCCCGAACTCATCATAGCATACGTGAGCGCGGCCGTTTCTTTTGCATTCATCGACGAAAAGCATACCGCCATCAAGAATGCGGACATCTGATAGTCGGGCACTTCGCCGCCAACATAAGCCTTGATAAGCCACTGTATTTCAGCCTCACTAAGAGCCTGCGCGCTTTTCTTCTTCTCGATCAGGTCCGTCATGCGCATGGTATTACCTCCTTGCCCTAACGATAATAGTCGTTTCCGCCAATCGTCTTATAAAAGTCTCGCGAGCCCCAATCCTTACTGCTCTTTTCAGCACGGAAAAACATAACATCATCGGGAATGGCGCGAACACCGCCATTAAACACATCCTCGGCGGCCGCAAGCGCATCGCTTGAAGGTACAAGCCCTTCAAAGCTGGCCTTCGGCACCACCGTAAACTGCCCACTGCGATACACTTCCTCGTAAACAGATCCGCCGAACTTGCTTGAATTGCAGCGATTGTACAATACATTCGCCATCGCCAAGAAGCTCTCCCTGCTTTGATGGTTACCTTCCGCGTAAATTAGCTTTGCGGCAAGGTAAATATCGTCATCGGAATAGTTGCCTGCACTTCCTTGTGGGATATCCTCGTCTTCCTCTTCGCGCTCTTCTTCCTCGT
>CAYJPI010000449.1:0-1766 GCA_964372005.1 uncultured Oscillospiraceae bacterium
TGCAACCTACGCCCCGTAAACGGTTCTTTTTCTCAAGTTTTTGAAACTACTTATATTGATTTATTGCACCTTTTCTTGATACTTCATAACGCACTTCTACGAATATGTACAAGCGCCATCTTTTGATCAATCAAATCAATTTCATGCTGTGTAAGTTTGATGTATATGCCTTTGTCGCGTTTGTTTTCCATGAAATCCCCTTTCGTTGGTTGTTTGTTGTCCGCGCCTACGTTGGTTCGCAAAGGGGGCTGTAAAACGCAGCCCCCTTTGTTGTTCTGTTTCGTTGCAGTGACGTGGGCGTTGAACGCCCATGTAAAGCTATTTCACATTAAATCAGTTCCATATAAGTGAAATAGCAATACTGTTTTCCTATGCCAATCCAAAAGATTTTGGATTATTATAATAAAAACAGTGTGATTTCACCGAAGTGTCAACGACAATAATCGCGTCGGCTTCTCTCTCTAACTTGCAGATATTTCGCCAACGCTTTCTCGCGCTCATCTTCCGATACCGCCCTCTTATAATCACTGAAAGTTATCCTGCGAGTGATCGCATCGAGCTTATCCGAGATTCCCTTATTGATTTTCGCCTCCCATTCCATATGCCCAAATAGATGATATTGCGCCAGCCACAGGAACAATTCATCGCTTATTTGTATGTTTCCCATTCCGTTCTCTCCTTCCATCCATCAGTCCATCCAAATTCAAGGTTGCAAGGTTGCAAGACTCTGGAGTGTTGCAACCTTGCAATGTTCCTTTATAGCTAATTAACATAAAAACAGTTACATACATGTTAATTAGCTGATACTATTTTCCTTATCGCTTTCAAAATATTTTGAAAGCACTTTAAATTGAAATAGTGTTATTCGTCGATCATCAGTTCCCAGTACCATTTGTTGCCGTCTTTGGCAGACTTGATATACATATTCTTCTTCACTTCGTCCAAAGTTCGCTTAGAAATGCCCATCTCTTTTGCCTTTGCCATGATTTCGCTTTGCGGACGTTTACCGTCAGCGAGCATCTCATTCAGCAGATTTTCCGCAAGTTCCGATTTGTTGTCTTTGGACGCACCGCTTAGCAGCTCATCGACGGTGATATTATACTTGCCAACAAATCGGAAGCCGCTTTCCTTGCTTAACTCAAATGCGATGCTCTCACCCTCGGGCGCAAGACTTGACTTCCCCTGTGCGATGATACGCATTTCGGGATTATCTTTTAGCCTACCGACAATCAGCACCGAACGTGCCACGGCTTGAAAGTCAATCGAACCTAAGCCACGATACGAAGCCTTGCTACCGCCCTTGTTCATGTGTCCGATGAGAATAATAGCGCAAGCGTATTTCTCGGCGATGTTGCCGAGCCTTGCCATTATCGCGCGGGTCTCGTTGGCGACATTCATATTGACATCACCGCCCAAATACGCTTGTATCGGGTCAAGAATGACGAGCCGTGCGGCTGTGTCGGCGATTGCCTGTTCCAAGCGTTCATCTATCATGGTAAGCGGCTCAACCGTCTCATCCACCACATTGATACGGGTACAATCGGCATCGGCTTCCAATAGTCGGGGCTTGATGGTATCGCTCAATCCGTCCTCTGCGGTCTGATAGAGAATGTTTATCGGTTCACGTTCCGTGTCGTCGCACGGAAGCTGTTCCCCACGCGAGAGCTGTGCGGCGAGCTTAAGAACAACGGTCGTCTTTCCTTCGCCCGGATCTCCTTGAATGATGGTGATTTTGCCGTATGGAATGTACGGATACCACAGCCATT
>CAYJPI010000450.1:0-1745 GCA_964372005.1 uncultured Oscillospiraceae bacterium
ACTTCAAGATGAGTTCCGCCAAAGCCGCCCCTACAGTGAGATGGCCTCGCGCTTAGGCGAAGACAAATACCCGGCATGGATGGAACTGATGGAGGCCGAGGCGCAAGCGATGGAGCTTCCCGAGCAAATTCGAACGGGCAAGCCCTATCCCATCCGCGCTCTCGTCGGCCAGGGGATGAACTATCGCATGTGGCCGGACTCGGAAGGTTTTGCCGACTGCATAAAGACACTTGATTTCTTTGTGAATACAGACGTGTTCATGACCGATACATGTAAGCTCGCGGATATAGTTTTACCTGCATGCACTTCGGTTGAAAGAAGCGAGTTTCGCTGCTGGGGTAACGGCTATGTTACTTGCACAAAGCCCGCAATACCGCCGATGTATGACAGCCGCCCCGATATCGATATCATATGCGAAATGGCTAAGTACATTGCCCCCGAAGATACGCTACTTGCCTCGGGCTTCGAGAAAACACTCGATTGGATGCTTCAGCCCTCCGGCATGACGGTTGAAGAACTTTGGAAACACCCGAGCGGCATGTTTGTGCCCAATCCGATAGTTCCCGGGCCGCGTAAATATCTCGACGGTGGATTCAAAACGCCAACAAAGAAACTCGAATTCGTGTCATCCGTGCTTGAAAAACATGGGATGGACGGAAGGCCAATTTACCTCCCACCCAAACACAGCCATGAGGCTACTCCAGAGCTTGCGAAGGAATATCCGCTCGTGCTCAACTCGGGTTCGCGCTTACCGATGTTCATCCACACTCGCACATATCGCGTACCGTGGCTTAAGAGCATGCGTAAGGGTGCCCCGTCGGTGGATATTAACCCCATCGATGCGGATAAACTCGGAATTAAGCAAGGCGATACGGTTCGCATAGTTACGGTGCAGTCGTCGATTACTGTTACGGTGAATATCACAAAGATAGGCTTGCCGGGCGTGGTTCACATGTATCACGGGGCAAGCAAAGCGAATGTAAATGATCTATATGAGGGTGACTACTTGGATCCCATATCTGGCTACCCCGGATACAAGTCGGCACTTTGTAAGATTGAAAAGGTGGAGGGAGCGTAAGCATGGATAAATCATTATATTGCGATTTGGATTTGTGCACGGGTTGCTATGCCTGCGTAGCCGCCTGCATGGATGAAAATGATGTAAACTTAGCCGCAGGAGAAGTGGCAAATAGGCGCATACATACCGCCGAACAAGAGGGAGATACATATGCATATTTCCGTTTTGCAAGCGTATCGTGTATGCACTGTGAGGACAGCCCATGCATGATAGGTTGCCCAACGGGGGCGATCTACAAGGATGCCGAAACGAATTCCGTCCAAGTAAACCGCGACCTATGCATAGGCTGCCATAGTTGCGCGCTCGCATGTCACAGCGGTGTTCCGCGCTACGATGGCGAAAACAAAATGACCAAGTGCGATATGTGTGTTGACCGCGTAAAAGCCGGGCTTACCCCTGCGTGTGTGCGAGTATGCCCCGTAAAGGCACTATCGTTCATGTCGTCAAATGAAGTTAGCGAAGAGAAGGAGAAGAACTACTTCGGCAAGTTGATGGGTGAAATGAGGAAGTATAGTTAGGCTTGCTCGATGCACTGCATTGCGTGTCAAAAAAGTGCTCTTCGAACATTTTTTTGAGTTTTTACACCGTTTGCTTGCTCGCGCGGCTCACGGTCGGCAAACGGCGCAGAGTTCAAAAACGTCCCGTTTTTGTCCGTTTCGGCGCGCAT
>CAYJPI010000451.1:0-1721 GCA_964372005.1 uncultured Oscillospiraceae bacterium
ATCAACGGGCTGAGAGGAGCGCATATGCCTCGACCTTACCTGATGCGGATAATGCCGCCGGAGGGATGCAATGTGTAATAATACGAGTGCGACTTGCTTCGCTTCCAAACACAGGCTATCTTTTCGATTAGCCTGTTTTTTTTGAAAGGAGATTATTTTATGAGATGTGTACTAACCATCGCCGGGTCGGATTCTAGCGGAGGTGCAGGGATCCAGGCGGATCTAAAAACGATGATGGCTCATGGTGTTTACGGTATGAGCGCCATAACCGCGCTAACGGCGCAAAACACAATGGGCGTAACTGCAATCATGCAGACCGACCCCGACTTTATAAAGGCGCAAATCGATGCCATCTTCAACGACATTCGCCCGAACGCCGTAAAGATCGGCATGGTTGCCAATGAAGCGCTTATCATCGCTATAGCGGATGCTTTAAGGAGGCATAAGGCCGATAATATAGTGGTTGATCCCGTGATGGTGGCAACGAGCGGATCAAGCTTGATGGCAAGCGGCGCGGCAAATGCCTTGCGTGAGCATCTTTTTGAGATTGCACAGGTGATTACCCCAAACCTTCCCGAAGCGCAAATGCTACTCGGCCGTACCATCGACTCCACTAAGGATATGGAAGAGGCCGCGCAGGCACTCGCAGTGGAATGTGGTGGATGGGTTCTTCTAAAAGGCGGCCACTTGAGTGGCAGTGCGGATGATTTATTGCTTAGTAAGAGCGAAAGCCATTGGTATCGCGCCGAGCGTGTGGATAACCCGAACACCCATGGCACGGGCTGTACACTTTCGAGTGCGATTGCGAGCAATCTTGCATTGGGGATGGATGTTAAGCGCGCCGTATTGAATGCGAAGGCGTACGTAACCGCCGCATTGAACGCCCAAATGGATCTTGGCAAAGGCAGCGGGCCATTGAACCATGCATTCGCCATATGCGGGCGCGAGTGGGAAAAATAATTCATTTACAATAAATATGAAATGGAGATTTTACTATGATTTGCGATAGACTCTTCGAGCGCGTCCGCTCTATATGGGAAGGTTACCTAAAGCATCCCTTCATAACCGGCATAAGCGACGGTAGCCTCGATGTTGAAAAATTCCGCTACTATCTTTTGCAGGATTATCTATATCTCATCGAGTATGTAAAGGTGTATGCACTTGGCGTATCCAAGGCGCGATCGCTCGATGAAATGCGATCCTTTGCAAGGGCAATCACGGGGATACTCGATAGCGAGATGGACATCCACAAATCCTACATGCTTCGCCTCGGTATAAGTGATGAGGAAGTAAAAAATGCCAAGCCCGCGCTTTCAAACAGCTCGTACACATCCTATATGCTTGCCGAAGCCGCTGCAGGTGAATCCGCTGAGATAGTGGCCGCTATATTGTCATGCTCGTGGAGCTATGCGTATATCGGCCAACACATAGCGAACACCTGCGATGCAATCAACCATCCCTTGTTCGGCCAATGGGTTGAAGGGTACAGCGCGAAGGGCTATGATGAGCTGAATGTCGAAACCATGGCATTCATGGATCGCCTGGCATCGAGGTGCGACGAGAAGAGCCTCGGGCGCTTGGAGGACATCTTCGTTCGTTGTAGCTTGTATGAAGCCGCTTTCTGGGACATGGCGTGGAACATGGAACCTCCGCCTTGCTAGATAGTGTCGACATTAGTTGAATCTATCTAAAGTCTCTTGGCTTCGAATTGTATTATGAAG
>CAYJPI010000452.1:0-1714 GCA_964372005.1 uncultured Oscillospiraceae bacterium
CCAGACAACGTCTGGGTTTTTTGTGTCCTGCATCTATTTTGTCAACAAGACTTGGTGGAGCATAGCGGATTCGAACCGCTGACCTCAACATTGCGAACGTTGCGCGCTACCAACTGTGCTAATGCCCCATATCAATTTACTTTTATAATTATACACCAACCGCAAAAAAAATCAAGTGGGAAAGCATTCCTTTATGTAATTTTTTTCAAAAAGAAGCATGCCGGCATGGCCTTCAAGCATTCGTCTCATCGCATATGCGCAAATTACGTAAACAAATTGCAACAATGGTTGATATTTCACTTGAAATTCGTGATAATAGAATATAATCATAGTGAATAGTATAGGAGGATAGCCGTGTTGATATTGAAAAACGGGTATGTGATGCCCATGGGCGATATGGAACCCTTTATAGGAGATGTGCGAATTGAAAACGGACTCATAGCCGAGCTCGGTAAATCGATAGATGTGCAGGAAGCTGAAATTATCGATTGCACGAATCTTTATGTCCTGCCGGGCTTCATCGATGCTCACTGCCACATCGGCATGTGGGAGGATGGCATGGGCGAGGAGGGCGCTGACGGCAATGAATGTTCCGACCCGATAACGCCGCATATGCGCGCGATAGATGGCATCAACCCCCATGATAGATGCTTCCAAGAAGCTTACGAAAGCGGAATCACCACGGTTGTAACAGGCCCCGGCAGTGCAAATGTTATAGGTGGGCAATTTGCCGCGCTAAAAACTTATGGCCGAACTGTGGATGAAATGATACTCAAAGCCCCCATCGCAATGAAGGCGGCGCTCGGCGAAAATCCGAAGCGCGAATATGGTGACCAGAAGGTATCGCCGTATACACGCATGGCCATTGCATCGCTATTTAGAAAAACGATGGAGGATGTACGCGAGTATGCGCAAAAGATAAAGGAGGGCGAGGAGGACTGCGACAAAAAGCCGGATAAGGATGTCGCTCTCGATGCGCTCATCGCCGTGCTTGAAGGCGACTTAACTTTGAAGGTGCATGCACACAGGGCGGACGATATCGCAACGGCACTTCGGCTTGCTAAGGAGTTTTCATTGCGCATTACGCTTGAACATTGCACCGAAGGGCATCTTATAACGGACGTGTTGAAGGAAGCGATGGATTCGCTCGATATAGGCATAATCCTCGGGCCGCTCCTTTGCGACCGTTCAAAGATCGAACTTAGAAACCAAACCGTAGCCGCGCCGCGAATCATGCATGAAGCAGGCATACCATTCGCTTTGATGACCGACCATCCCGTAATACCGATACAGTATTTGCCCATTTGCGCCGCGCTTGCGGTGAAGGAAGGGCTTAGTGAGGATGTAGCGCTGAAAGCTATAACGAGCACTGCGGCTAAGATTGTTGGGCTCGATTCGATGGTGGGTAGCTTGAAGGTTGGCATGTGCGCCGACATCGCGGTTTTTGACGGGCGGCCGCTCGACATCATGACCCACTGCGTACAAACCTTCATCGATGGCAAAAGCATCTATAAAAGATAAACGAAAGGGGCATTATGCAGATTTTTGATACACATTCCGAGATCAATTTGGAGGCATATCGCCACAACATCCGAGTACTTAAAGCACATGTGGGTGACAATGTTGATATTATGGCCGTTGTAAAGGCGAACGCCTATGGCCATGGCATGCTCGAAATAGCCAGAGCCGCCTCCGACGCAGGTGCATCGATGCT
>CAYJPI010000453.1:0-1713 GCA_964372005.1 uncultured Oscillospiraceae bacterium
TAGATAGGATCGCCGAAGTAAGCGATGTTGGAGACCTCTTTCGTTTCCTTGGGCGTAGCTGTCATGCCGATTTGTGTCGCGCTATTAAAATATTGAAGGATCTTTCTCCACCGTGATTCCTCCTTTGCCGATCCTCGGTGGCACTCGTCGATCACGATGAGATCAAAAAAGTCGGGAGAAAATTCTCGAAAGGGCTCGTTTTTATCATCGCCCGCTAATTGTTGATAGAGCGACAAGTAAATCTCATAGGAGCTGTCCAACTTTTTGCCCTCTACTTTGGTCATTACCTTTGCAAAGGGCTTAAAATCATTCTGCATGGTTTGATCAACGAGTATATTCCTATCGGCAAGGAACAGAATTTTCTTTTTTCGCCCGGAATTCCACAGGCGGTGAATGATTTGAAAAGCGGTATAGGTTTTACCGGTTCCCGTGGCCATCACAAGCAAAATACGATCTTGCCCTTTTGCAATCGCCTCTATCGTGCGGTTAATTGCGATGCGCTGGTAATAGCGCGGTGTTTTATCGCCTACTTGAAAATAATAAGGCTCCTCAATAAGCTTTGTTTGCTCTTGTGTAAAGTTTTCATTGCCTTGATATCTGTTCCACAGTGCTTCGGGTGAGGGGAATTCGTGCAAACTAAGCTCTCTTTCTGTGCCGAGCTTCATATCATGTTCCAAAAAACCGTCGCCATTGGAGCTGTACACATACGGCACATCTAAAATCTCGGCATATGCAATCCCCTGTTGCATTCCCGATCCTACCGAGTGTTTATTGTCTTTAGCTTCCACAATCGCGAGCGGTATGTTGGGCTTATAATACAGAATATAATCCGCTTTTTTGCGCCTTCCGCGCTCCACATGATTTCCGCGCACAATCACACGGCCATCCGTGAAATTATACTCGAGTTTCATTTGCTTAAATTTATCCCATCCCGCATTTTCTATGGCAGGGGTAATAAATTGAAGCTTTATATCCTCTTCCGTCATTTCATGTTTTTTCATCAATTCTGACATGTGAAACTCCCCCTTGCCATCCCAAATCAAAGCATCGACCACAGAGCTAATTCAAATGACAACAGCCTTCTGTGCATTAATCAGCATTTATATTACATAGTATATCAATTAATTACATGAATTTCAACTTATTTTGTGACAATACGCTATATTTCGACCCCCAATACAGTAAATTTCCCCGGTGCATTCCCACTATACCGAAACGGATAACAAGTAACCAAAACCAAAGCATCCTCCGCCACCACCGGTATCCGCCAATCCGCAGTATCTTCGTACACGATGATCTCGATAACCGTATACTCAACCTCACGTCCGTCCGGGTACGCAAACGAAAACATCTCCCCGACCTCGACATCTTCGAGCGGTCGAAGGTGGTTTCTATTGCGGTGGCCAAGAATCACGCTTGTGCCGGTCTCGCCGGGGAGTGCTGTGTCGGGCATGTGCCCCGGGGATTCTTCGAGCGTGGTTTCGTCTACATTGTCCGCGATGGGGATGTTCTTGCCGCCGATTGCGAGCGTGCCGAGACGAGTTGTCACTGTGGGTGTTTCGGGCGCGGATTCGGTGGATTCGACTTCCACTTCGATTTGCTCCGTTGCACCCTCTCCGCCGCTTTGCGGCGGCACCTCTCCCGAGGGGAGAGGCAGGAACGTTTGCTCACCGGCAAAGGCTCCACCTTCGGGGGAGCTGGCGGCGAAGCCGA
>CAYJPI010000454.1:0-1700 GCA_964372005.1 uncultured Oscillospiraceae bacterium
GAGAGGTCGCCTGGGCTATAGCCGCCGCGGATGGCATACTATTCGGAATGCCCACCATAATCGGTGAGGCGCTAAAGCCCATATGGGATCTCGCCACGTCGATGTTTGCGCCCGTGCATGGCGGCAAAGCGGCAAGTGCGTTCGGATCGTTCGGATGGAGCGGTGAAGGCGTGCCGAACATTATCGGGCGTTTGAAACAGCTTAGGTTAAAAGTATTTGAAGGTTTCAAGATTCGCTTTAAACCATCCGATTCCGAGCTTATCGATGCATTCTCCTTCGGTTACAACTTTGGTTGCTTTATGCAAAACAAACCCGAAGTTAGAATGGCGGGAGATGGGCCTGCGCTCGTAAAGTGTATAGTTTGCGGTGAGATATTCGAGGCAGGGATGGATACTTGCCCCGTGTGTGGTGTTGGGCCTGCGAATTTCGTGCCCGTTGCATCCCAAAAGGGATCTTTCTCGAAGGATACCGACGAAATATTCCTCATACTCGGTGGCGGCACTGCGGCTGTGAATGCGGCACAGGCTGTTCGCGAACGGAACAAGAGTGCGAATATTGTTATGCTCTACGAGGAAAACGAATTGCCCTACAATCGTCCAATGCTCACAAAGAATCTCTTTGCGTCGCTCGAAGATGATGAGAGCATGGCCATACATGATGCAATATGGTATGAGAACAACAATATTCAGCTCATGCCCGGCAAAGTTGTTACCAAGCTTGACACGAAGATCAAGCAGGTCACCCTGTCTGACGGGGCGAAATTCGGTTACGACAAGTGCATCTATGCCATGGGTGCAACCAACTCGTTCCCGCCATTCGTTGGCAAGGAATTGCCCGAGGTAATAAGCATACGTACCACAGATGATGTGAAGAAGCTTACTTCGCTTCTTGAAAACGCGAAGAGCGCGGTTGTCATCGGCGGCGGCATACTCGGGCTCGAAGCGGCCTGGGAGATTAAGAAGCTTCAGCTTGATGTGCATGTTTTGGAGGCCGCGAGCCGCATCATGCCCACACGACTCGAGGCGGATGCTTCGCAAATGCTTGCAGCGGCCGTTGCGAAAAATGACATCACTTTGATCGCTGATGCCCGTATTGCCGAAATAGAAGGTACAGGCGGACATGTTAGCGGTGTGCGCCTTGAGGACGGGCGCGTTATCAAGGCTGATGTGGTAGTGATATCGTGCGGGATCAAGGCTAACACTGCGATAGCCGCTGATGCCGGCATGGACGTTGATGGCGCCGTGGTTGTTGACAAGCATATGAAGAGCAGCATTGACGGTATATATGCCGCCGGCGACTGCGCTGTGCACAAGGGTAAAAGATGCGGTGCGTGGGCGATGGCGAGCGAGATGGGGCGCGTAGCGGGCGCGAATGCGGCCGGTGATGATGAAGCCGAGTATATCGAGGAGACATCGATCATGTCCATGCATGCTATGAACACGGTGCTCAATGCTATCGGCGATACCGGGCTCGATGTGAGCAAGGATTACGCAAGCGTCACATTCTCGAACAAGAAGAAGATGACGCTAGAAAAGTACTACTTCCTCAACGACCGTTTGCAGGGCGTTGTGCTCATCGGCGATGAGAGCAAGCTCGCCGCGGCAAACGCCGATGTCACCGCGCACAAGATGTACAGGGATATGTTTTAGGGGCTACGTGATACGCCGGATAAGGATACGTTAAGGGACTCTGTCCCTTAG
>CAYJPI010000455.1:0-1697 GCA_964372005.1 uncultured Oscillospiraceae bacterium
GATATATTGAAAAGAGCTTGCGCCGCACTTGATGAAGTGGTGGTGGCGGTACTCGTCAATTCGGCGAAGAAGCCGGCATTTACCATGGAGGAAAGATGTGAATTCATCGAAACGATCGTAAAAGCGGAGGGGCTCACGAATGTCACCACCGGGTCATTCGACGGCTTGCTCGTTGACTACGCTAAGAAAGAGAATGCTGCGTATATAGTACGCGGCTTGCGAGCGGTGACGGATTTCGATTACGAGTTCCAGATAAATGCGATAAACCGCAGGCTTGCGCCGGAAGTGGACACGCTATGTTTCATGGCAGATCCCGTACACTCGTTTCTAAGCTCAAGTATCGTTAAAGACGTGGCGAGCCATGGCGGAGACATCCGCTCGCTCGTACACGAAAGCACAATTGATAGAATTATGGAAAGGCTGGTTACCAAGGATGTTGCAAACTGAATCTTTGAAGATCTTTCAAATTATTACCCGCATCGAGCAGACATTGCTCGCCGCACCCCGCCCCAAGATGAGTAGTGGGAACAAGCGAACGATAGATATCGACCTGCTGATGGATTTATTGGGTGATCTAAAGGTGACCATCCCCGAAGATATACGTAGGGCCAACAGCGTGTTAATCGAGGCGGATACCATACTCGACCATGCCGGCGAGGATGCGCAAGAGATGATTGAACGTGCCGAAGCGGATGCCGCATCGGTACGCGAACAGTCCATCGCGGAAGCGCAGGAGCGTAAGATCGAAACCGAGCGCGAGTTTGATGCGCGCGTTTCCGAGCATTCGGTATTGCTTGAAGCCGAACGCCGTGCGGGACTACTCGCGCAAAAGGCGGAGGAGAGCGCCGCATCCGTATACGAGGGCGCGAAACAGTATGCCGATAACATACTCGATGATGTGCAAAAGTACCTTATGACTTATCATGCGCAGGTCGGTGAAAACAGGAGCGAGCTGGGTGTAAACTATCGCTCAAGGATACAAAACACTGCACCCGAAGCGCCGCCGATGCAGCACCAGCCCGTGCAACAGCCGCCTATGCAGCATCCTGCCGCAAGGCCGCCCAAACAGCAACCCGCCTTCAATAGTGCGGATGATGATGTTGTAGAGTTCAAGCCCGCACGCCGCGGTTTGTTCTCAAAGCGCACGAATGACGAGTCGCTCGATTTGGATCTCGACTAATAATTCATATTATCCACATCGGAAAATACAATTTAGGATTGTTTACAAGTGGCCTTTGGCCACTTTTTTACAGGAAAATTATTTATAATCGAGGTGCTTTATGACGAGCCTTCTGTTGGCACTTATCTACATTTCCTTTATTAGCCTGGGCCTGCCCGATGCGGTGATCGGGTCGGCTTGGCCGCTTATTAGCGAAGAATTCATGACGCCTATTTCAAATATGGGCATACTGACGGTAATTATATCCGCAGGGACTATATGCTCAAGCCTTAACAGCGATCGGCTTATTAGGAAGATTGGGGTACATAAGGTCACGACATTTAGTGTGATTTTAACCGCGATATCTCTATTGGGCTTTGCAATGAGCACATCTTTTTTAATGCTATGCCTGTTCGCCATACCATATGGCTTAGGCGCAGGAAGCGTGGATACGGCATTAAATAATTATGTTGCCGTTCATTTTGAAAGCAAGCATATGAGCTGGCTACATTGCATGTGGGGGGTAGGTGCCACGTTG
>CAYJPI010000456.1:0-1679 GCA_964372005.1 uncultured Oscillospiraceae bacterium
TTCGCCAGCCCTCCACGGCGAACCGACGGATTTGCCAAACGAAAGAGAAAAATAATTGAAATGAAATTCCGAGTGCACAAAAAAGCGCCTGTCTGCATAGTGCAAACAAACGCATGAGAAATTTGCAATAAATGTAGGAGGTTGCTTTCATAGCAACTTGACTTATGAAGTCGCAGGCATGGATCAATGCTTCACGCCTTGCTTTCTCATACAAATCACATCAACCGCAGTTCTTCATTTATTATCACAACCTCTCCTTAAAAATCCTTTTCGCATAAACACCCGTAAGCAACGATAAAAGAACAGCTCCCAATACCACAAAACTCTCGTAGCCAATCAGATATTCAAACGCAAGCCCGTAAATTGCCTGACCTAATGGGGACACAAGCATGCCCACAGTCATCACGAATGCCATAACTTTGCCTACCATGTTTTCGGCTGTTTGGCTTTGAACATAAGTAATAATCATAACAGAAGCCAACGAGGATGCACACATAGCCCCGAACGCGGTTATTAAAATCAGGGTATATGATAGAGTAGGGCTACCGCTAAAGGCCATCGCCATCGACATGGGGATGAGGCTTAAAGCCACCAGAACAATGCACTTATGAAGGGCGGTTATGCGCAGTTTCTCACCAAATATACCTGCTATTATGCCACCGATTAGACCGCCCAAAGCGAGCACGGCTTGCGAATATCCGTACATTTCTTCGCTGAGAAAAAGTCTTTCGGTGATGAGCACCGGAAGTGAGATAATGATCAAAGCGGCAATGAGCGCATTTAGTATGCAAATGACAAATATCAATTTACGCAGCTGTGGTTTTTCTTTGAAGATAAAGTTCATAGAAAGCCTAAAGTCCTCTTTTGCCATGCCAAGCATCGACGTGGATGATTCTTCTCTTTTGTGCGGTATTTTAATGAATATTTCTAAAACCCCCGATGCAAAAAAGCAAATGACAGAAACCAAAATGATTGGCGTAATACCAAAACTACCAAGCAGAATACCCCCTATAACAGGCGAAACTAAATTCGCAAGACTTCCGATACTGCTAACGATGCCATTACCTTTTGTAAGTAATTTTTTGTGAAGCAAGACAGGAACACTCGCCTGCACCGTCGGCTGATATAGCCCACCGATGCTATACAAAATCATGAGCGTTGCAATGAGCAGTGGTATGAGTGAGAGGGTATCCATAGTGAGATAGAAAAACAGCATCAGAAATCCCGTAAAAAAATCAAGTACTACCATAACATTTCGCTTGTTTGTCCTATCGGCGATGATGCCGCCGATGGGCATAAGCAACACTAAAGGCAGAAAGGATACAGCGCTGACGATGCCGAAAAGTGCCGACGAACCGGTTATGTTCAGCAAATAAAGTGGCAGAGCGAAACGAAGTATACCATTTCCAAAGAGCGAGATAATCTGCCCAACCACCACTAAAGTGAAGTCCTTATTCCATAGTTTTATTCGTTTCATTATACGCACTCCATGCTGTTTACTTTGTTAAGAAGCCCACCAAACAAAAAAGCGGATACGATAAGGAACACGCCGCCGGCAATGATAAAAGCAATATCGGCATCAGTGCCCAAGAGCATCACAGAATTTCCAAAGGGTGAAACAAGTATGGTTGCCGTGACGATTGGCACTATGATAGATTTTTTGTAAAAGCCTAATCGCA
>CAYJPI010000457.1:0-1674 GCA_964372005.1 uncultured Oscillospiraceae bacterium
GATTATATTGGTAGACCTCGTGCGCCTCTTCCAACCTCGTCATGCTCACCGCATATGTCACACCGTCAAATGGTGAAAACGTGCCGATGTAGACTCCTTTTCTCATTTGAGAGCGAGTAGGTGGATATATTAACGGAAAATATTTTAATATTGTAGTGCTAAAATGAACTGTAATCCGTTCTGTTTCACCGTCATAATAGCGAGCCCTGCTTCCATAACCATCTATCGTATAGCGCTTTGCGGGATAACCCTTTTCCGCATTTGCTTCTATCCAAAAAACGGTTGCAGTGTTATCATATTGCACGCTCAATAATGTTCCGATGGGTGTGGGCTTGTCGTTTTCGTCGGCATCGTTGTCGTCAAGGTATTCATTATATTCAGCTTGATCATACAAATATCCGTAGTAGATGTCCCTGTCCGGGTTGGTTGGCAAAGACACCGGGGCATCACTCGGTGCTTCCATCGGGAACGATGGCTCACTATACGCGCCGACATATGGCGTGGGAGGATCGAGTGGGCGCGTCATATCTTGGATATCGTATGCTTCCATAGGCGGAACTCTCGAATATGTTATAAGATCATAAAATTTGTTATCATAGCCTGTGCGCGGCGCATACAGCCACCCGTCAAGCGTGTGCATAACTCTATTGTCACCATCATCATACACGAAGTGAAATGCTCCTCTCTCTCCACATGGCGGCTCAATGACGAATGCCATGCTATCACCGCCCAAGCTGTTGTATTGCGACAACAGCGCAGGACCTTCTTCAATGTTCTGATACGTAGAAATATAGGGCGGTGCTTCCGTGCCTTCAAGTGGAATCGTCTCTGCATGTTCGATTGCGGCGAGAGCAATCGCATAGTCGGGCGCGGTTGCTTCTTCACTCGTATAGACTTCACCTAAAAGCACGGTATCCGCACTATGCGCTTTTCCGGGGCTTACCGGATGGAATGCCGCAATGTCTGCACTTTCTCGCAAAGAGATCTTTACCCCGGTTGCAGAATCGGAATATGTAAATTTATCTTCGTATGCATCAATGGTAAATGTAATTTCGTTTTCATCTATTATGCCGTAACCCCTGCCTTCATCCTTGCTCGTTATCATCAATACCGGACGAATCGGGAGCGGCATTTCGGAGCGTGGCGCACCGTTTTCGGCGTAAGTTCGGTATTCATCATATGAGTAAATGTATCCAACCCAATTTATGGGCGTATCCATCGCGTCATATAAAACGGTCGCATCGTTGCGCTCTATCGGAATGATATCATCAATTCGTTCAAGCGTGCCCACCATGCTTATATCCCAAGGGCTTTCCGTGTGCAACCGCTTGAGATTCGGCAGCTCCTCCGCTATTCTTTCGTGTTCGGGATTGTCGTTATCCGTTGTAAGATTCTCTAAGTTCTCCAAGTTCCACAATGGTTCTAATGATGTAATCGGATTGAATTGTATCATCAAACTTTTGAGCTTCGTTAACTCGGCCAGCGGACTGATATCCTCAATTTTATTGTGATACAGATTCAATTCCTCCAAGTTAAAGAGGTTTTGAAGCGGCGAAATATCTGCGATGCTGCTCATAGATGCATCAAGTATGCGCAAGTTCGGCATATTTGCAAGCGCGCTAATGTCGCTAATCGAACCGTTTCCGCCATTCATCCTACCGCCAAAATACAAGA
>CAYJPI010000458.1:0-1673 GCA_964372005.1 uncultured Oscillospiraceae bacterium
ATCCATATGCTTTTCTTCTCCTCATCCCACAATGGCGTTACGCCGATAACCGGTGTTTTCATAATTCCCCCTTAATCCCCATAAACAGTGGGGTTTCGCGCATTAGTAAGCCGATATACCGTAAATCGACGTATTAAAATCTTTCCATCGCCTTCACTGTGTTTTCACGCGATGCGAATGCTGTCATGCGGAAGAACCCTTCGCCTGCCGCGCCGAAGCCTGCGCCCGGCGTTCCGACAATCTGCTTTGTCTCAAGCAGTGTATCGAAGAACTTCCAGCTATCGCCGACTTGGAGCCACACATAGGGGGCATTCTGCCCGCCATACACGGTATAACCGGCCTTTATGAGCGACTCTCGGAGTATGCGAGCGTTTTCCATGTAATAATCGCGAACCTCGAGTATTTCCTTGCGGCCTTCAGGGGTGAAAATCGCCTCGGCACCGCGCTGTGTGATATAGGGAACACCATTGAACTTGGTGCAATGGCGGCGGTTCCACATAGCATGCATGCTAACCTCTTCGCCGCGATCATCGGGGCGAATAAGCGCCTTGGGCACTACGGTGTAAGCACAACGTGTTCCGGTGAAGCCCGCTGTTTTGGATAGTGAGCGGAACTCGATGGCGCAAGTTTTTGCACCCTCTATCTCGTAAACGCTCCTCGGGATATTTTCATCCGAGATGAAGACCTCGTATGCGCTGTCGTAAAGAAGTATCGCGCCGTTTGCGTTGCAGTAATCGACAAATTTCTTCAACTGCTCCTTAGTGAGGGTTGTTCCTGTGGGGTTATTGGGGTAGCACAGATAAATTACATCCACCTTCTCTTCGGGAAGAGCGGGAACGAAGCCATTTTCTTTTGTGCAAGGAAGATACACTAAATTCGCATAGCCGTTCTTAGCTTTATCGAATTCACCTGCGAGGCCGTTCATTACATTCGTATCGACATATACGGGGTACACGGGATCCATAACCGCAACCTTGGTGTTCTTTCCAAAAAGCTCTTGGATGTTGCCGACATCGCATTTTGCACCATCGCTTACAAATACTTCGTCCGCCTCGATAGCAACGCCGCGGTCCTTGTAATCATGCTTTGCGATAGCTTCGCGAAGGAAATCGTAGCCCTGCTCGGGTCCGTAACCACGGAAGGTATTTATGCTACCCATCTCGTCAACCGCTTTGTGCATGGCTTGCACTACGGTGGGTACGAGCGGACGCGTGACATCGCCGATGCCCATGCGGATTATATCCGCGTTCGGGTTAGCCGCTTGGTATGCGTTTACGCGGCGTGCGATTTCGCTAAAAAGGTAGCTGCCCTGCAAGAGGCCATAATTGCCATTGGCTTGAAACATTATACATGTCCCCCTATTCAAAAATTCAATACGTTATTATAACATATTGCTCAAATAAAAAAACCCCTTTTACAAGAATAATACATCTTGTTCACTCCCGGAAAGACTATTTTTATGCATAAACCTTGACAAATGGCACTTTTTTTGTCAAAGTTGATTTCAAACAAAAGGAAAGGCATGGTGGGTCGAACAAAAGCGGCCACACTTCTATAAGAACATGAATAATTACTTTGAAAACAAATACTGCATAGTAACAGGTGGAGCGAATGGAATAGGCCGTGCGGTCGCCGAGATGTTTTTGCGCGAAAGAGCCTATGTTGCCATCATA
>CAYJPI010000459.1:0-1672 GCA_964372005.1 uncultured Oscillospiraceae bacterium
CTTTCACCCTTAAATACAACCGGCCGCGGCAAGAAGGGAATAAGCTCGTTCTTCACGCCGACGGGGCCTGCGCCCGGGCCGCCACCGCCATGCGGTGTTGCGAATGTTTTGTGAAGGTTTAAGTGCACAATATCGAAGCCCATATCCGCGGGTCTTGCCTTGCCCATGATGGCATTGAGGTTTGCGCCGTCATAGTACAATAGGCCGCCTACATCGTGTACAAGCTTGGATATCTCGGTTATGTTCTTCTCGAACAATCCTAATGTTGACGGATTGGTGAGCATCAATCCTGCTGTTTTATTCGATAATTTAGCCTTAAGCGCCTCAATATCCACTCCCCCATCCTCGTATGACGGAACCGATACGGGCGTAAACCCTACCATGGTTGCGGAAGCGGGGTTAGTGCCATGGGCACTATCGGGGATGAGCATTTCAATGCGCTCGGTATGCCCTCGCATCTCATGATATGCCTTAACAATCATGAGCCCTGCAAGTTCGCCCTGTGCACCGGCGGCAGGTTGCAGTGAAAAATGCCCCATGCCCGTGATTTCACAAAGAAGCGTATCGAGTGTGTTAAGAACCCAAAGCACGCCCGATAAATCCGAAGGAGACAGCAATGGGTGAATGCGCGAAAAGCGCGCCCCTAATACTTCGTTTATCTTGGGGTTGTATTTCATCGTGCACGATCCAAGTGGATAGCTTCCATTATCTACACCGAAGTTTCTTCGAGAAAGCGCCATATAATGCCTAACCACGCCAACTTCCGAAAGTTCGGGCAAGGGTAGTTTATCGCCACGGTATTTCTCGGGTAGGATACCGTCAATCATCGGCACATCGAGATCGGGAAGATCCGCACCGCGCCTTCCTTCCACATGCTTTTCCATCAAAAGCGGAATGTGTTCGTATTTCATCTTGCACACACCTCCAATGCATTAAGGAATGCGTCGATTTCATCGCGCGAGTTCTTCTCTGTTACACAAAGAAGCATGCCATTGTCACCTTTATCAAAGCGTGATAGCGGCAATCCTCCTATGAAGCCCTTATTGCGCAAAGCAATATCCAGTATTATCGCCTTCTTATTCGCATCGATAACAAATTCATGGAACTTGCTCGTCCCCTCATGTCTAATTTTCAATGATGGGATGGTTTTTATGCCTTCCATAAGGTAGTGCGCCTTTTGCATGCATTGAGTTGCTACATCCATCATCCCATTAGGACCCATAGCGGCGATATGAACCGCGGCCATAAGCGCACACAGACCCTGATTTGAACATATGCTTGATCCCGCTTTTTCTCGGCGAATATGCTGTTCTCTCGATTGCAATGTTAAAACGAATGCTCGCTTGTCATTAGCATCTTTCGTTTCGCCAACAATTCGGCCGGGTAATGCGCGAACATATTTTTCCTTCGCGGCCATTATTCCAAGGTATGGCCCTCCCGCATTCAATGGGATGCCCAATGGTTGCCCTTCCGCAACATAGAAGTCGGCATTCATATCCCCGGGGCGTTTAAGTAGTCCCAAAGCTATGGGGTTCATCGATGCACAAAACAGTGCACCGCTTAAATGCACGATATCTATGGCCTCCTGCATGTCCTCGATGCAGCCATAGAAGTTCGGGCTTTGCATTATCATGCCCGCGCTACCGGTGATTAGCTCCTCAATTTTCGATAG
>CAYJPI010000460.1:0-1659 GCA_964372005.1 uncultured Oscillospiraceae bacterium
CAATAGTGGAATAGGAAATATGAACCACCGATCGAATACGGGATCGGTGGTTTCTCAAAAATAACATAAAAGTAACGATACGGAGGATGCGATGAAAAAACTTATCGCGATAGACGGCAACAGCTTGCTTTTCCGCGCATATTACGCGCTCCCCGGCATGGTGGCGAAAAACGGAACACCGACGGGCGCTTTACACGGCTTCCTTGCCATGCTCATGAAGATAATAGAAAAATCGCCGGACTACCTTTTGGTGGCGTTTGACATGCATGCCCCTACATTTCGGCACGTAGAATATGAGGAGTACAAGGCAGGCAGGCGCGAAACCCCGGATGACCTAAGGACACAGTTTCCGCTACTAAAACAAGCGCTCAAGGCTATGGGCATAGCGGTAATTGAGAAGGAGGGCTTTGAGGCGGACGATATCCTGGGTACATATGCATCTCGCGCTAATAACGATGGTGTATTTGCTTTGCTCGTAACCGGCGATAGGGATGCTTTGCAGCTCGTTGGAGAAAACACCCATGTGTTGCTTACAAAAAAGGGACTTAGTGAAACCATCGAATATGATGAAGCGCAATTGATGGAAAGTTACGGCCTATCCCCCACACGCATGCGCGACCTAAAGGGGCTTATGGGCGATACATCGGATAATATCCCCGGCATACCGGGTGTAGGCGAAAAAACAGCATTGAAGTTACTCGCACAATACGGGAGCATGGAAGAAGTGCTCGCGCATGGCGATGAAATAAAGGGCAAGCTCGGCGAGAAGGTTCGCGCCAATGTAGACCAAGCGCGATTAAGCTACAGGCTCGGCACGATTGATACATCTGTTCCCACCGAAGAAACGATAGAGGATTGCACCTTCTCTAAGGAAAGCATATCGGGCGCACTACCGCTGTTCATTGAATGGGAGCTTAGAAGCATAGTTTCGCGCGTTTCATCATTTGGCGGAACTCCATCCCAAGCGGTTACCCCCGTACTTAAACCCAAAGGAAAGACGGTAGCGCTTGCTACCAAAACTGCATTCATCGATGCGGTGAAATCTTTCGAGGGCGCAAAGACAATGGCTTTCGCGATTGACGATGCATTTTGCACGGTTGCCGTTGATGAAAAAACACAATACGAAGTATCGCTTCACGGCACATTAATCGATCCGGGAGTATCCAAGGATGAGGTGTATGATACGCTTAAAACCATCTTTGCGGATGAAATGACCACTAAAATACTGTTCGATGCGAAGAGCACCATGCATGAACTTGGAAAAAAAGGTTCTTCGCTATCGAACAATTTCTTTGATACCATGATAGGAGACTATCTTTTAGATGCAGTGCGCCCTGCACAAACACTTTCACAGCTTGCGGAGAATAGAATCGGTGCAGGCGTGAAAGGTGATGCGCTCGCTCTACTTTCGTTATACGAACCTATGAAGAAAGAGCTCGACGAAAAAGGACTAACCGCACTTTACGAGCAGGTTGAACAGCCGCTCATATCCGTACTGTACGACATGGAAAGCACCGGCTTCTACGTGGATGAGAACGTACTTATCGCTCTTCAGGATACATTTAAGGAGCGAGTTGAAACATTGGCGAGCGAGATATATACGCTTGTTGGCGAAGAATTCAACATTCTTTCGCCTAAACAACTTGGACACATACTCTT
>CAYJPI010000461.1:0-641 GCA_964372005.1 uncultured Oscillospiraceae bacterium
TGAATTCCACTTCGTATCCGCCACTTTCAATAGCGGCACGCAACCATTTTATACCTTCTTCGTATACCGATGTGTAGAATGTATCGAACCCTTTCACATGTGTGGTGAAGCTCATCCACGATTCGCCTGCAATGAGTATCTTTTTCATAAAATTTTATCTCCTTTATTGACTATATGATTGAGGCGTGCCAAAAAGTATAAATCGATAATTTTGCTTTTAAGCACGCCGCGACCATATGCATATTATGTTGTGAAAAATATTTGCTTCATGTTCGCATAAAATGCTTCTTTGCTGTCCTCTTTATACTTGGTGAAGCAAGGTCTTGTGTGCCCCCACCATTCTTGGGTGAGTGGATCATCGGCCATTTTTTTCATGTCAGCTTCGTAATCCTCGCCTGTGTACTCAAAATATCCGAACACTACATCATCCTCGATAAAAATTGAGTAGTTGAGCATGTTGCAATCGCGTATTTTTTCGAGTACGCCTGCCCATTTCTCGGTGTACACATCTTCTTCATGAAGCCTTACGTACAGCTCTATACATTCTTTCTTCAAGCGCCCTATCTGGCCAAACATTTTCTTCAAAATTATGCCCTAACCTTTCTATTTTTAGATGCGTAATCAACAACCATCGTAAGTAT
>CAYJPI010000461.1:651-1643 GCA_964372005.1 uncultured Oscillospiraceae bacterium
TAGCTCGAGATTTGCGGGAAGCGGTTCATTCCCGATTCAAGAAGCTTCAATAGCACGATAGCAAGTAACACGCCCGATATTTTGCCTTTTCCGCCATCAGGGCTGATGCCACCCAACACAACGATGAGTATGGTTTGCAAGGTGTACTGCGAGCCATAATCGGCACGAGCGGATGCATAGTTCGAAAGCATCATTATACCACCAAGGGCAGCACATATGCCGGATGTGGCGTATGTGCGAATCAGCACCGATACTGTTTTTACGCCCGAATACCGTGCTACCTTTTCGCTGCTACCAACCAGAAGAACTTTCGATCCATATGCGGTTCTATCGAGCATAAACCAAACGATAAAGGCAACTATTATGAATATTAGCAAGCGAACTGGAAGTACTCCTGCAATATCAACGGACAAAGCTTCGGTCATCTCCTTCGGAAAATCGCTGAATGCCGAACCACCCGTTAATACAATGCTTATACCCGTAAGCAGCTCATTTACTCCCAATGTCGCAAGGATGGGCGGTATGCGCACTTTTGCAATGAGGAATCCGTTAAATGCACCTATGAGTGCACCAACAACCATCGATAGCACGAAGAACAGTGGGAAAGTAGCGGGGTTAAGAACTCCTGCTTCGCCTGCAATTTCAACCATGAGCATCGCCGAAATTATAGCTGTGATATTTGCTATACCCACAACGCTAAGATCGATTCCGCCCGTCATCATGCATAGCATTACGCCAAGCGCCATAATTCCGAATTCAGGGAACTGCGATGCCATGGTAAGGAAGTTCTTAAACGTGTAGAACTTATCAAACTCTGCAACAGCCATGAACCCAAGCCACAAGACTATAAGCACGAGCAAGCGTGTTACATGAGGGTTTTTGCGCATTTGCATTTTTAAGGTATTCATTATGCAACCTCCTTGCCGGCGTTCTTTGCTTTTTGTGCCATTTTTTGAGCGCGTAATACTTGCAGTGCCGAGAAACCTGTGCCG
>CAYJPI010000462.1:0-1631 GCA_964372005.1 uncultured Oscillospiraceae bacterium
GCCTGCGTAATACCATCAACCTTGAATCTTCCTTCGGTGAAGTTTTGAATGACTTTGCTGCCTTCAGCATCGGCGGCGACTTGGAAGCGGGAACAGGGTTAATCGTTCCCACGGGTATGCTACTTTGCTTGGGTGTGATGTGCTTGATCGTATGGTTGTTTTTAAGAAGCAAAACAGGCATGGCGATGAGTGCCGCGGGCTCAAACCCGATGTTCGCAAAGGCTAATGGTATCAACGTTAACCGTATGCGCATACTCGGCACCGCGATAAGCACAGCACTTGCGGCCATCGGCATTATCGTGTACTCGCAGAGCTTCGGCTTCCTCCAGCTATACAATGCTCCGCTTTGGATGGGTTTCCAATCGGCGGCGGCGGTGCTAATCGGTGGAGCGACGCTCAAAAAAGCGAACATTTCACATGCACTTTTGGGAACACTCCTGTTCCAAGGTATCTTGGCGGTTGCGCTCCCGGTTATCAATGCGATACTGCCCGAAAGCAACTTGCCGGATGTTATTCGCATTATCATCAGTAACGGCATAATTATCTATGCCTTGACAAAGACGAAGGGAGGGAAGGACAGTGTCTAAAATAAAGAGCATTCTTTCTAAAAACCTTGTTGTCTTGATGTTTGTGCTTCTGTGTATAGTCGCTATCTGGGCGAGTGGAAGCCCGCTTACATTCGTGGCCAGCGAGCTTTTCACGCGTATCGGCCGTAACGGATTCATGGTGTTATCGCTACTCATTCCCGTTTTAGCGGGCATGGGCTTGAATTTCGGCATAGTAATCGGCGCTATTTCCGCGCAGATTGGTGTGTTCTTCACGGTATATTGGGGCCTTTCGGGTGTTCCCGGCTTGTTCATCGCGTTTGCGATTGCAACTCCGCTTGCGATAATATTCGGTTATCTCGTAGGTGCGCTCTTCAATAAAACGAAGGGCACGGAGATGGTTACAGGGCTCGTGCTCGGTTATTTCGCGGACGGTCTGTACCAGTTTCTATTCCTGTTCGTCATCGGCGGCATAATCCCGATGCAAGCGGATCATCCGCTACTCATATCGGGTGGCGTAGGCGTAAAGAACACCATCGATTTGTCGGGCAATTTGAAGTACTCTCTCGACACCATACCGATGCTTACGCTCGTCGAGATTGCCTTCTATGTTATGACGGCTGTGTTCCTCATAAAGCTTCTTATTTTCTTTATGAAGAAGAAAACCGGCATTGTCAATGATGTGGTGCAATATGCAATCGTGGCGGCTATATATGCGCTTAGCTATGTTCCCTCCATTGAAGCTTTCATGTCGACCGACAGGCTAGTTCTTCTCGATGCACTCACAATCGCGCTCGTGATAGTTGGTATTTACCAAGTCTACAAGATAGTGCGCCTGCGCTTTATCGAGAAGGATGAAAAGTTCAAAATGGTGAACTCGCTTATCATTATCGGTGCGATCATCGTTTGTTATGCTTTGACCTATATCTCGGTAATCGAGGAAATCTTGCTTTACGTACAAATCCCCGTTACGACGTATATGTGCATAGCTGCCCTATGCGCGTTTAACACTTGGTTCCTCAAAACGAGACTCGGCCAGAACATGCGTACGGTTGGCCAGAGCCGTGTGGTTGCGAATGCGGCGGG
>CAYJPI010000463.1:0-1628 GCA_964372005.1 uncultured Oscillospiraceae bacterium
GACTATTTGTTGTACAGATAAGTATAGCCTATGCCGAATGATTGCTATAGCTGCACATATCAGAAGCATCTTTTTTAGTTTGGTACGTTTTGGGTGGAGTTTTTCGCGATGGCATCATGCTTACTTTTTTTCATTTTATTTTTAGCGGTCATATCAATAGCCTTTCTCGAAATTGTCTGAATACAGGCTGATTTCATAGCCGTTTATCTCCTTATATTGTGGCTTGTTTTGTTATTGTCCTATTGCAACAAGCCCCATTTTTGAGTATTCTATAAATACAGCTTAACCCAAGGAGGTCAACCATGCAACCTTTACTTACATTCCACTGCAATATGGAATTAACGCTCGACATCATGGGCGGCAAATGGAAGCCGATTCTTATTTACCACATCGGCAACAGCGCGCCGATTCGGTATGGTGAGCTCAAACGGAAGATATCGCACATGAACGAACGGGTATTGTCGCGCGAACTTCGAGAGCTTGAGGAGCGCAACATCATTATAAGGACAGCTTATGATGAAAAGATTCCCCGTGTGGAGTATTCGCTAACGGAAGCCGGCGATTCACTTTTGCCGATACTCAATCACTTGAGCGAGTGGGGAACGAAGTATAACACGCGTTTTGCGTATGCACGCGTATTATGTGAAAACGAAGGGTGAGTACGGACAAATTTGTCCCCATGGTCAAAAATATCCGTAATTGTTTTATGTGAGCGGTTCATAGTATAGTGATCTCAAGGAACGGGAAAAGTAATCCCGCAACAGAAAAGGAGATAACTATTATGAATATCATGAACGCATTGAAGAACCGCTATTCCACGAAGGAATTTGACCCCTCGAAGAAGCTGACCGCCGAGCAAATTGAGAACATCGAAACGCTTTTGCAGCTCTCGCCGTCCTCCACAAATATACAGCCCTGTCATTTTGTTGTAGCAACTACCGACGAGGGAAAGAAGCGCATCACCAAGGCAAGCCAAGGCTTTTACTCCTTCAATGAACAGAAGGTGCTCGATGCTTCCGCCGTTATCGTGTTCTGCTCGCAGGTCGATTTGACGGAGGAATATCTCCAAAATGTACTCGCCAAAGAGGATGCAGACGGTCGTTTCCCCAAGCCTGAATTTAAGGATCAAAATCATGGCGCGCGCAGTATTTTTGCAAATATGCACAAGTATGATTACAAGGATTACCAGCATTGGGCAGAGAAGCAGGTCTATTTGAACCTCGGCAATTTCCTTCTCGGCGTTGCGGCGCTCGAACTCGACGCCATCGCGATGGAAGGCTTTGACATGAAGGTGCTCGACCAAGAGTTCAAGCTCCGCGAGCAGGGCTACACGCCTTCGTTTGTCGTGGCGGTGGGAACGCGCAAGTCGAGCGATTTTAACGCCGATCTTCCCAAATCCCGTCTGGAAAAAGACATCATCATCGAGCGCATATAGTATTTGAAAGGCGGTTTCCCATGCATTTTACGGGTCAAGTTTACAGACATCCCATCGAGGCAAGCACGCCGCTCCTTGAGGTGACGGCAGGTTGTTCGCACAACAAATGTTCTTTCTGTACGATGTATCGGGAGACGCCATTTCGCCTATCACCACTCGAGCATGTCGAAGAGGATTTGCAGGAATTGAAGGC
>CAYJPI010000464.1:0-1618 GCA_964372005.1 uncultured Oscillospiraceae bacterium
AAGGATTACTTGCGCATCACAGTCGGTACCGATGATGAGATGGATACACTGATAAAAGAACTCACGAGCATAGTGAAGGGAAAATAATATGCATATACCGATAGAAAAACTGATAGAACGCGTAGGCGGTAAGGATACATACAGCAATAATGCTGGAATTTATCTCGTAAAAGGCGATGAACATTGCGTTGAAGCGGCACTGCCGCTAACAGAAAAATCCGCAAATTTCCGTGGTGCTTTGCACGGCGGAGCTATATGTACGCTAGCGGATTATTCCGCCGGTGCGCTAATGCTTCAATGCGGGCGTGTTTGCGTAACGCAGGATATGACGACGCATTTTATTAAGGGGATCAACAAAGGCACGGCACATGCATTTGCCACTAAACTGCACATGGGTAAGCACACGGGGGTTACGCGGGTTGACATTAAAAATGATGAGGGGGAGCTTTGCGCAACCGTCACTGTTACTATGTTTTTACTTGATAAACCGCTTAGCGAATATTTGCAAGAGCATGATGGTAATGCATGAAACAGCAGGAACGCACGGTAAAATCGGGAAGTGATATAATAAAATACACCCTTACGAGAAAGAATGTGAAGAACATTAACTTGCGTGTAAGGGAAGATGGTAGCGTTGTGGTTTCTGCGCCATCGCGCGTGGCGGTTTCGGTTATCGATGGATTCGTGCGCGAAAAAGCAACCTTTATCACGAATGCACAGAATAAAAGGTGCGCTAATGGCGAAAAGAAATCTTGGCCGAGATATGAAAAGGGCGAGCCGATTTACATATTAGGCGACCCGATTTACCCCACCATAGTGCGCGGCGAAAAAAAGCAAGTAGCTTTTCATAACGATGGCAGGCTTATCATCACCGTGAATGACACTGATGATACCGATACAATCGAAATGATGCTGTTGAGCTTATATAAGGATTTGGCGAAGAGGGTGTTTAACGATGCCCTCGTATCCATTTACACGAAATTCGAACCGCATGGAGTGCCATTTCCTAAGCTTCGTATACGGGATATGAAAACGCGGTGGGGGTCTTGCTCGCCGCAAAATGAATATGTAACTTTGAATTTGCGCCTTATCGCCTTGCCTCCGCATGCAACGGCTTATATTGTTGTGCACGAATTATGTCACTTTTTGCATCCAAATCATTCAAAAGCTTTTTATGATTGCCTTACACCCTTTATGCCTCACTGGAAAAAACATAGAGAAATGCTCTTAGAGTGGAGCAAATTATACCTATAGTGTCGAATATGTAAAATATACCGAATTTGTGCGATTTTATCAATATACCGAACAGAATGTTAACTTTCATGCAATGTTGTGTTGTAATAAAAAGTATGTGATATAATACGGTGAACATAAAAAAAGGAGATAGTAAGAAATGGAGAGGGAAACCGATCAGGGTCTTGTTATTAATGAAAGCGAAGAAACAGTAGAAAAAAGCAAGACTAAAGGGAAAAAGAAGGCGGTAGAGAAGCGCACGGGCATCGCTAAGCGAAAGAAAAAGAACAAGTGGGTTGTTATTTCTTGCGTGCTTGGCGGTATTATTGTGCTTATAATAGCTTTATCTATGTATTCTGTAAATCAGGTGCGCCAAGCTATGAAT
>CAYJPI010000465.1:0-402 GCA_964372005.1 uncultured Oscillospiraceae bacterium
TTCATTTCATCCGAAATTGAAGAGATGCTAAGAACCTGCAATCGAATGGTGGTTTTAAGGGATGGGAAAACCGTAGGCGAGCTACAGGAGAACGACATGTCGCAATCAAAGATAATGGCGACGATAGCAGGAGGCGATTCAAATGGATAAATTCAAACAATTAACGAAGATGCGCCTATTCATGCCGCTTTCATGCTTGCTGTTGGTGCTAATAGTAAACCTTATTGTAACCCCTACCTTCTTTGAAATATCGATGCGCAACGGCGCGTTCTACGGCTATCTTATAGACATCATCAACCGTTCGAGCGAGCTTGTAATACTCGCCGTCGGAATGATGCTCGTGGTTGCGGTATCGGGAGGAACGGATATATCCGTCGGCGCAACGCTTGCGCTATCCGGTGC
>CAYJPI010000465.1:412-1617 GCA_964372005.1 uncultured Oscillospiraceae bacterium
ATCGCCCTATGTACTCGGCCTGCTCGCCGGCATACTAACCGGTATGGTTTGCGGCATGTTCAACGGCTTTTTAGTAGCGCGCATGGGCATCCAACCGATGGTTGCAACCCTCATACTCTTCACTGCAGGGCGCGGCATAGCGCAGGTTATAACGGGTGGATTCATATTGTATCAGCGCTATGAACCCTTCAAATATCTCGGCAACAACATACCCGGATTCCCTCTCCCCACCCCGATTTTCGTAGCGGCCTTCGTTGTGCTATTAACGATGTTCGTGTTGAAGAAAACTTCGCTTAGGCTCTACATCGAGAGCGTCGGCATCAATAGGAAGGCCGCGCGCCTCGTGGGTATGCACTCGGTTAAGATTCAGTTCCTCGCGTACACATTCTGTGGTATTTGTGCAGGAATTGCAGGGCTTATCGCAACCTCGCGCGTGTATTCCATCGATGCGAACAATGCGGGCCTCAACATCGAACTTGATGCGATTCTCGCTGTGGCAATAGGCGGAAACAGCCTCGGAGGCGGCAAATTCTCGCTTGCAGGTAGCGTTATAGGCGCGATAACCATTCAGGCTCTCACCACTTCACTGTATGCGATGAGCGTCACAGCCGACCAGCTCCCCGTGTATAAGGCAATCGTGGTTATCGCAATCGTTGCACTGCAATCGCCCGGCCTTAAAACATGGCTGAAGGGTCTCGGAAAAAGGAGGGAAAGCCATGCTTAACAAGATTCGAGGTCGGTTTGACAACAATGCTATTTTGCTTTTCATCACAATCGCGCTATTCTTTGTGATGTATTTCACGGGAGTGATGGTTTTCGCCGATAAGAACTTCGGCAATTTCCAAGTATTTTTGAACCTCTTCATAAACAATGCGGGGCTAATTGTTGCCGCCGTAGGAATGACGGCGGTGCTCATCACGGGCGGAATAGACATATCGGTCGGTTCCGTCGTCGCGATGACATGTATGCTCCTCGCTTGGATGATGGAAAATCACGGCATAGGCGCTGTTCCTGCGCTTATTATAGTGCTCGGCATAGGCATCGTGTTCGGGTTTGTGCAGGGTTTCTTGGTGGCATATCTTAGGATACAGCCGTTTATCGTAACGCTCGCCGGTATGTTCTTTGCACGTGGTATGACAGCGGTTATAAGCACCGACATGATAAGCATCACAAACCCGACATTCCTTTCATGGGCAAACATGAAG
>CAYJPI010000466.1:0-1614 GCA_964372005.1 uncultured Oscillospiraceae bacterium
TCTATCGCCATGTCCGCATGTGCCGGGTTTTTTCCGCATAGTTTTACCACATCATAACCCCAAAACTCACCCGTGTTATCGTCATGGATGTTATCTATAATCCCAAACGGCACTTTTGCATCCACATAATATTTATACACAAACCTCGTAAGCCCATCTCCGATATCCTCCTTGCCGTCAAGGTTTACAAAAATCCTCGTGATAATTCCCAGTTCACCCAAACATTTTAGTATGGTGTTTTCAACAGCACGGCATTTCTTCTGAACTGCACTCGTTGAAACCATCATCATTTCATTGGCAATTTCATCGTAGTTGAGCTGTTTATCGCTCGGAATCGCCTCCAAACATTCACTACAAACCCCGATTGCTTCGAGAAAAATATACTTGTCCGCAGGTTTTAACACCACGAATGAACGATAAATTCCTTCAAGCATTACCGACCGAGAAAAAGCAGTGTAGGCATCGGGGGTACTGTCCGCAACTTCATAATAGGTGATTCTCTTCGTGTCATCGAGAAACTCCACGGTGGGAACGTTGAGGCTTTTATAAAACAAATGCTCTGCACCCATCTGCAACAGCTCTTCTATCTTTTTTTCGGGCAAGTCCATCTGTTCGGAAACGAACTTTAATTTCTCCTTATCGCTCAAATTCTCTTCATAACCACGGTAGTATATGCCGTTCGCCTTGCGCAACCTCTTAAACTCCGCAGAACTTCCGCACGTCATAAGCCCACGATGCTTTCTTGCGTATTCCTGCACCGCAAATGTCGCATAAGGATTTATAAACACCATGAAATCCACGTTTGACTGCTCATCATATTTAGGCAGTCGCTCCAAATATGCCTGTACAATCTCGGATTTAACGTCGTCAAACCTATCTTTAAGATGATATTTATTGCAAAGACTGTGCGTAAGAAAGTTTATCCCGAATTTGTAATGTTCGGAAATTGCAAGGTAGCTCGTGAAATATTTATAATCCCCGGTCTGTTTGAACTTCACAATATAGTCGTTCATATGCGGTAATTTTTTCTTTAGCGGGGCTTGGTACACGTATCTGTTCATTTTGGGTACGTCTCCGCAATATAAGCGTATATCGCATCCATCTGCATGTCAGCTTCAAAACCTCCCGAAATAAAATATTCGTTATCCTTCATAGCCTTGAACATGAGTTCATTTACACGGTCTTTGGCAAGTGCCGCAACGCCTACTCCTATTTTTCCACGTCTGCGATGCTGGCGGATTGTCTGTTTGCGCTTGGCACAGGCATATTTTATGGGATTGCTGTCCCTCGTCTCCTTAACCGTCTCGGCTCGTTTAGAATCAAGCCCGACCTTCCTACAGGTCCTGCCTTTTTCATCACCCGGGGCATAGCCGTCGCAGTAGATTTGATTTATCGGCTTAGTCATCAGAAAATATTTTCCGCACACGGTACACTTTTTGGGGAAGTGTCCGTGGCTCAAACCTTCAAAAAAATCCATAGTGAGTAAATCTCTAAATCTCTCAACATACAAATTTTTTGCGCTCACATATCTATCCTCATACGCATCAAATGCGCAATACTCGCCTTTAAGCCCAAAAGCAAAGATAGGTCGTCCGTTGATTCGCTCATGATTTG
>CAYJPI010000467.1:0-1596 GCA_964372005.1 uncultured Oscillospiraceae bacterium
TCCCTTGGCGGGGTCAAAGGGGCAGAGCCCCTTGAAAAGCCCCCGTACCCCCCGCAACCCCATCGACACCACCCTGAATATGCTGTATAATATTAAGAAGAAAAGGGAGAAGGTAGATCAAGCGGATGGAGGGGGACAGTATGAACGATGATGTAATGAAGCAACAATGCCCAACTTGCGGCGCGGCGCTTAGCTTTGACATAGAACATAAGCGAGTGCTGTGCGAGCATTGCGATAGCGTGTTTCCCGTAGAACACTTAGCGGATGCGCTTGAGGGCGAAAGGCCAAACTGGCGGTCGAACAGCGCCAATAAAGAGTATGCGCCGATGGAGGGGCAAGCAGGGCTAGTCTGCACATCGTGCGCGGCGCAGGTAATAAGCAATGATAGCACGGTTGCGACAGAGTGTATTTATTGCGGAAGCCGAGTCATCATCACAGATAAAATAAAAGGGATGCTACAGCCCGATTGCATCTTGCCGTTTAAGGTATTAAAGGCGGATGCGGTAGAGAAGCTCAAAAAGTTCTACGGTAAGAAGATACTGCTGCCGGATGCGTTTAGGGACGAGAACCGCATCAATAATATCACGGGCATGTATGTGCCGTTTTGGTTGTTTAGTGGGAAGGGCGTTTTCAATTATACCTATGCGCCGACGGATGTAGTTAAAAAGAATAACACCACTACAACCAAACACTACGAGCTTGATGTAAGCGGCAATATAGACTATAGATTGTTGCCGGTTGGCGCAACAACAAAGATCACCGATGATTACATGGAAGGGCTTGAACCATTCCACTTCGGTGAACTGAGTGCGTTTTCACATGGCTACTTGGCAGGCTTCTATGCCGAGAAATTCGATGTTAGCGTGGATGACTGCACCCACCGCGCAAAGGATAGGCTGTTCGTCAGCACGCAAGCGAGCGTAAGCTGTGCCAAAGATGCGTACCTAAGCAAGAAAAGGGCAAAGCACACAACAACGCCGCTAAAGGGCACGTCCTTCTCATTGGAAAATGAGGATATACGCTATGCGTTTCTCCCGGTTTGGATGCTGAATACCAAGTATAAGGGCAAGATGTACCGCTTCGCCATAAATGGGCAAACGGGCAAGGTTTCGGGCGAATTGCCTATCGACTCTAAAAAGCTCTTCGCCTTGCTTGCGGCCTTGTTTGCCTCGGGCGCGGCTATATTTTCAATTGTATTCTATTTTGTGTTGATTTCTTTGGGAGGTGCTTAATAATGAAGGCGGTATCAATAATAATAGCAATCGTGATGCTCGTGCTTTTCATCATTTTCCAACCATTGATTTTGGGTGAATTGCAAAATTTCGATATCTCAAGTGATGATGCGGTGCTGTTCGCATTGGTTGCGCCGCTGTTCTTCTCGCTGATTTTGAGCCTTATAATCCTACTCGCGGTGATACTGCCGCGCATGAAAACGGCAAGCAAAAAGATAGAGGCATTTGAGTATGTTGTAAACACCTCCAATGTGGAGGTAAAAAGGGATGAATTCCTGTATGAAACTTCTACGTAGTTTCATACAGGTGTTCTAAAAAACATAACACTTTTATAATCAATCCAACCTAACTCCATATATCCTTT
>CAYJPI010000468.1:0-1588 GCA_964372005.1 uncultured Oscillospiraceae bacterium
CATTTACTGTTTGGTAATGGCGCGGCCGACTTGATTTTTCGCGCTGTGTTTGCTTGCAATACCAAGCGGGCATTGCTTCTAAGCCCAACATTTTCGGAATACGAATCTGCGTTGAAAGCATCAGGCGCAACTTGCTCATATCATATGCTTCGTGAGGAAAATGACTTTGCACTCACAGATGCAATCCTACCCGAAATCGCAGGCAATGACATATTGTTCCTTTGCAATCCAAATAATCCTACCGGGCAAACTATAGATCGAATGTTGCTTGGAAGAATAATAGAAGCATGCTCGGATGCACGAACCTTGCTAGTTATCGACGAATGCTTCCTAGATTTCTGCGAGGATGAATGCGCGCTTACGCTGAAAAACGAGATATCCGCGAATAAGAATATCATAATACTTAAAGCATTCACTAAAATGTATGCGATGGCCGGAGTTCGCCTTGGTTATTGCATGTGTTCTGATGTGGATTTTCTTGCTCGCATGCAATCGATGGGTGCGCCATGGAATGTATCATCGATTGCGCAATTTGCGGGTATCGCCGCATGTGCTGAGAAGGATTTTGTAAAAAAAACAGTTAGTTTGATCTCAGCTGAGCGCGAATATCTTGTGCAATCCATCAAGCCCTATGTAGAAAAGGTGTACCCATCAAAAGTGAATTACATGCTACTGCGGGCAGAGCCATCTATATTGGAGCGTTTGCGCGAAGAGAATATCCTAATTCGCAGTTGTTCGAACTATAGAGGGCTTGACGAGCGTTATTTCAGGATAGCGGTGCGAAATCGCGAAGAAAATGAAAGATTGATAGGAGCCATAAAGCGTGGATACAATTTTTCTTTTTGACCTTGATGCTACCATCACATGCGTAGAAATACTCCCCTTGTTGGCTAAGGCAAAGGGCAAGTATGAACAAATGAGTAGCATGACGACGCATGCGATGCAACGAGGTGTGCACTTTGCGCCGAACTTCATCGAGCGTGTAAAAATGCTATCCGACCTTTCGGTTGAAGATGCGATTGCGATAGTAAACGATGTCCCCATGTTTCCGGAATTTGTTGATTTCATCAAAGAACATGTCGATTCATCATATATAGTAACGGGAAATTTAGATGTTTGGATAGCACCGATTATACAAAAACTCGGTATGGAGAATCGAAGCTTTAACTCTATAGCCGAAGTTAGCGGCGGATATGTAACAGGGATTGAAAAACTCGTATCAAAGGATGAGGCTGTGCATTCGCTTAGAACAACAAACGCGAGAGTAGTTGCGATAGGGGATGGAACAAATGACATTCCGATGCTACACGCCGCCGATATTGCTATCGCGTTTGGTGGAGCGCATCCCATACCCGAGGCTGTAAATAAAGCCGTACACCATTGTTTTGATGATGCGGCAGCTTTATGTGAATTTCTGAAATCGCTTGCGCGTTGATTGTATTTTAACTGCAATATATAGGCCGACGATCCTCTTACGGATGCGCCGGCCTGGGGTGGGGGGGCTAAGTTAAGTTTCGGAATGATTAATCGTCATCCCTGTCGTCATCATCGTCATCGTCGTCATCATCGTCATCATCGTCGTCATCGT
>CAYJPI010000469.1:0-1586 GCA_964372005.1 uncultured Oscillospiraceae bacterium
TACAACATCCCCCAATATGCAGGCGAGGAGCGTGGCCCCTTTCCGATTTTGGTAACGGTTGATTTGGCATGGACGGACGACCGCACTGTAATTGATAGTTTTTTGGTAGAGCAGAGCGTCTACGATGCGGTTGACTTCCAAGCCACATCAAATGCCGTTGCGCAATACAGAACGGACAGCAAAAATGCATACGAAGCCGGAAATGCCGAGTTGCAAGCCCTTTCTGATAATACCGCGGCCGAGTTTGATGCTATGGTCGGCACGCCCGGCGCATTCGCAAAACTCTATCTCGCGTATCTCACTTCCTCTGTTCAGGGCGAGGCATACTTCAAGAATGCCGTTATGCAGCTCAACACGCCCGACAGGCTCGACCCGATTGGCCCTCCTTTTGCGCTGAATTACATGGAAGAATTTTTGGACAAACAAAATGCGCTCTATACCGAGGTTGCCGTTTTGAAGCAACAGGCCGAGCTTGCGCAAGAGGCAGTCGAGAATTTCACCAAGGCATATAATGAAGGCGACTTCTCCGCGGCTTACGGTTATCTCATCCCCTTGAACAACGATGCAATTCAGAAATCGGCGGCCGAGCTTGCGGATTCGGCAGGGGAGGCGGCGGATGCAAACGGCGTTAAAGTTATGCTCGGCGACGAACTGTTGATAAGCGATTTAGACTTGAAAATCCAGCACATCACCATGGATATACTCAAGGGTTACGCCGCCGTACATCACATTTTAAAGGAAACCGCGGATGCAAACGGCGAGAACACATTGAACCCGAGCGACTTCTTTGTCGATGCAACCGGCAATGCTTACTACAAAGGCCAACTGCTCATCCCCGGTATGAACCATGCGTTCGGCGATATAACGGTCACAATCCCTGTGAATTCGCTCGCAGTGCTACAAAGTGAAGTGGTGAACATAGGCGGCCAGAACTTCATGTTTAACATCGTGGACACATCATCGAATCAGTCGAACGTAGACGAAATGGATGATACGGATGATACGGGTGATGTCACAGCCCCCTAATCTTTCTCCATCACCCCATCGACACACCCACCTCGAAGAACTCATTCGTGCTAAACTGCGAATGGATTAGAAAAAGGGAACAAGCCCGATCGCTTATGCGGCCGGGCTTGTTGTTTTTTGAAGGGAGCTATTCCCCCAACCTGTGATACTGTGTGTTGCTGATGAAGGGAGGTGAAAGAATGCGGGAAATAATAGAAAAACTCTACTATGGCAACATCAAACCAACGGAGAAAACCATCATAGAAGAAAGCGGATATCAAGAATCGGCGCGGCTTGCGGTACTGTCGGATAGCGACTCAAACTTGAGACCTTTAGCGTAGTTATCATCGCAACACGAGAACGGACGCATGATGCGCCCGTCTCTCTTTGGTGGTTTTCCGGCTGTTCACCCATCCCCATCATGTCGGGGAATCTTATTGAAGGTGGTCATTGTCGCAGACAATGACATAGCTCCTTGTTGAAATACTCGAAATCAAAGGATTTCGGGTGAAGGTGGTCATCGCCAGTTGCGATGACATAGCTCCTTGTTGAAATACTCGAAATCAAAGGATTTCGGGTGA
>CAYJPI010000470.1:0-1561 GCA_964372005.1 uncultured Oscillospiraceae bacterium
CTTTCATATGCCCGGCCATAAAGGCATAAGCCTAGATCTCCCCTCCGATAGCATAGCAAGGTGGGATGTAACCGAGCTTTCAAATACCGATAATCTTCATGCGCCCTCAGGAGCGATTAAGAACCTACAAAGCTTCATCGCAGACATTTACGGTGCAAGCTCCACATTCCTCCTCGTCAACGGTGCCAGTGCAGGGATACATGCGTTGCTCTTATCGCTACC
Source organism: uncultured Oscillospiraceae bacterium (assembly GCA_964372005.1). Taxonomy (GTDB): domain Bacteria; phylum Bacillota; class Clostridia; order Christensenellales; family CAG-138; genus CAYPKG01. The sequence goes on from CAYJPI010000470.1 coordinate 223, forward strand.
TCCGGAATCTCGCGTGCTTCTCTCGCGCGATTGCCATCGGTCGGCATTAAATGGCGCTTCACTTGCAAGGCACAGCGTTGATTTCATTTTACCTTCATATGACAAGGAGAATGATATGTGGGGCATGGTAACCCCCTCTGCACTCGATGAAGCTCTGCTATCCTCCCCTAAGGATGCGGTTTTAATCACCTCCCCCAACTATTTGGGCATGTGTGCCGACATTGATGCCCTTGCCGATGTAGCAAGAAAACACAATACCATGCTCTTCGTGGATGCAGCTCACGGTGCACACTTCCCTTTCATAAAAAGCATGGCTCTTCCATCAAAGGCTGATGCATATGTGGTGAGCACCCACAAAACGCTTCCATGCCTCGGCCAGAGTGCATTGTTACATCTAAACACAAACTGCAAAATAAGTACGCATAGGATACAGAAGGCTCTTAGCGTTTTGGAAACATCAAGCCCCTCTTATCTTATAATGGCTTCGATAGAGAATGGATTGAAAAAAGTCGATACTAACTGCTACGATGGTTTTATCTCACGTTTAGAAAAAATACACTCGAATATAAACGCAATCCCGGGCGTTCATGTGGTGCACGATGAATACATAGGAAAGTGTGGTATAATAAAAAAGGATCCCACGAGATTGGTGGTAGATGTATCGGGTAGGTGCGAAAGTGGCTTCGTTGCATCCAAGCATCTTGAAAAGTGCGGGGTATACGTCGAAATGGCGGACATTAGGCGCATAGTTTGCATATGTACCCCATGGGATTTGCCTTTGTGGTATTCTATGCTTGAGGATGCGCTCGGTACACTTGAGTATTCACAGGCGAAAAGTTCAATGCATGATTTGTTGAAGACCCTCCCAAAGCGAGTAATGGCGCCGCACTTAGCCATGTGGGGGGGCACTTGCTCAGTTCATATAAACGATGCGCACGGCCGCATAGTGGCGGAATCGATAGGCTTCTACCCTCCCGGAATAGCACTTTTTTCCCCGGGTGAGATTATCGATGGTGATATGCTGCTTCACATTGTGAATCAATGCGATGCAACACTTTTCGGCGTAGCCGATAACCAAGTTATCGTAACCGAGAACGGTTGACAATATTTTTCGGAGGTAAATTTTATGGCAAGGTTTAACACTATACTCTTTGATTTCGATGGCACTTTGGTTGAAAGCGGTCCCGGGATAATGCAGGGTCTTCGCCTTGCATTTGAGGAATTCGGCATAGAGAAAATGAGCGATGACGAGCTTAATAAATTCATCGGCCCACCGCTAAGGGATAGTTTCCCTAAGTATCTTGGCATCGATGATGAACAAACGGGTTTTCTAATCGAG
>CAYJPI010000471.1:0-1529 GCA_964372005.1 uncultured Oscillospiraceae bacterium
CGGGGGCTCCGTAGCCGGAGTCTCCTTTGCGATCATAAATAGAGGCCATTAAGTCAAAGTTGCGATTAAAAATTTTACGCGCCGCCGTGGATGAGCGCTATAACGCCGGAGTCATTGAGCGAGCATCCTTCATCGATACATTTCAAAAATGCAGGAAGAGCAAGTGTAAACAGGTTTGCAAACCCGCCCATGGCCTCCCCCCTCGCACCTGTAATGCCATACCTGAAATAAATCCTTTCACCATTTGTTTTGGCGTTATCGGCCAAGGAGCCGAAATCATGGTCGGCGGCCATGCAGGCGCAGATTCTTCTAATTTCGGCTATGGTAAAACGAGCATTCTTCCCATACAGATATCCAATCGACAGGCAAATTAGACCCATCGAAAATATCGCGCCCTTATGTGTGTTTACGCCTTTCGTTGCAAGATACATGCTTTTTTCGCCTTTTATTCCATTCGGGCGAACGGCCGAAAAGGCATCCTGCGGGCTAACGTTGTAATTTTCAATGCCCAGAAGTACGAAATCATTGAAATGGGGAATTAAAGCCATTGCACTGTCGATGAAGGTGAAGAAGTTCATATCGCTATGCGCACCGCAGTTAAAGCGATCGACGAGACCGGGTTTGGGTGACACACTTACCTCGTACATTAGTGCGCGAGCGGCCGTTGATGCAATATGCTGAGCGAAGGCATGAGGAGTGTTGATATTCTTCATACTATATCTCCGTTTCAACTTTGGTTAAAGCGTCATTGCGTTCGGCTACATAACGCGGCCTTTCATGTAATTCTATCATATCATTAATACAAATCCAATGGTATAATAATTATATAGGAAAGCCCATTTAAGAGAAACGATGAGGGAACCGATAATGGATAATTCGCTTACCCAAGGAATTCAAGTGGAGCTACAAGAGGTGTTGGACAGCAGAGAGTTTAGGAAATTTAAGCAAGCCGAATTGCTTAATCGCTTTGCATGCCCTATAATTTCATTTACACTTGCCATAGCCGGGCCTGTTAAGGTTTTCCCACTCAGCATTCGCGCCTTTGATAGCGGCGTATCGTTGATCAAGGATGGATGTTCGCGTAACAAAATTCAAATTCTGCATTTTGAAGAATTGCATGAAAACACCGGATATGAAGCGTTTTTCGCCGTACAGGGTTGCGAGTATGATATTAAGCGCATCATGATTGATATTGAGGAATCGCATCCCATCGGGCGATTGCTGGACATTGATGTTATTTCGCCTTCAGGCGTTAAAATATCGCGCACAGATTTAGGCAAGCGCGAGCGTTGTTGCATCCTCTGCACCGAAACCGCGTCCGTATGCGCACGCTCACGCGCACATCCTTTGGAAGAGGTAGTCACACGCCAGCATGGCATCTTATGGGGAACGACCAAGGGACTTTGTCCCTTGGATCCCTACAAGGGGATTTCATCCCCTTGACCCCTATTCCGAGCCGATTCTCGGCTCGAGGGGATTTCCGATTCATGCTTGGTTTGTCGCCTTTGCGCCAATGATCACGGCGCAAA
>CAYJPI010000472.1:0-1528 GCA_964372005.1 uncultured Oscillospiraceae bacterium
TCGCGAAACTATGCTCCAAAGCCGTTTCCGTTCGTATCCCGTGCTGGATTCGGAGGGCTCGGTGGTCGGCACGATTTCGCGTTATCACTTGATCCGTCCGAAGCGTAAGCGTGTGGTTCTTGTGGATCATAACGAGGTTTCCCAATCGATTCCGGGGCTTGATCAAGCGCATATTCTCGAGATTATCGACCATCATCGCTTAGCGGATGTTCAAACGGGAACTCCTATACACTTTAGAAATGAACCCGTTGGGTCCACCGCAACCATCATATCCGGCATGTTTCAGGAAAAGGGCATAATGCCCTCGGAGAAGATGGCGGGGCTTCTCGCAGCCGCCATAGTTTCGGACACCGTAATGTTCAAATCGCCCACATGCACGGAGCGCGATATGAGAATGGCCGAGCGCATGGCGCGCATAGCAAAGGTTACGTTAAAGGAGCTGGGCAATGAAATATTCGCCGCCCATTCATCGAATGAGAAGACCGCCGAAGAAATGCTCCTTACGGACTTCAAGGAGTTTAGAATTGCCGGACATTCGCTCGGTATAGGCCAGGTAACCTGCCTAGATAGTGAACGTGTATTGGTTCGAGAAACCGAACTTCTAAGCGCAATGCGCAAAACGAAGGAGCTTCACGATTACGATATGATATTGCTCATGCTTACGGATGTTCTTAGAGAGGGCACATATCTTTTGTACATCGGCGATGGAGATATACTGCGCCAGGCATTCAATGTAACGCCTGAAAAACACGGGGTATTCTTACCCGAAGTAATGTCGAGAAAGAAGCAGGTAGTACCCTCGCTCTCTCTCATGTGGGGATAAAAATGCAATTAGGAAAAACACCGATACCGATGACTCAAAAAGAACTCAAAGCGCTTGGCATAGATGCGCTTGATTTCGTGTACATATCCGGCGATGCGTACATCGATCACCCGAGCTTCGGCACAGCGATTATAGCGCGAGTGCTCGAAAATGCGGGCTTTACGGTTGGCATCATCGCCCAGCCGAACCACCGCGATGCTTCTGCTTTCAGAGCCTTGGGAAAACCAAAGCTCGGCTTTCTCGTGAGCTCCGGCAACATCGACAGCATGGTAAACCATTATAGTGCATCGAAGCACAGGCGCAAGATTGACGAATATACCCCCGGCGGTAAAATCGGCGCAAGGCCTGATCGTGCCGCTATCGTATATGCCAACAGATGCCGCGAGGCTTATGCGCACGTTCCGGTAATAATCGGGGGAATCGAAGCGTCACTTCGCCGTTTTGCCCATTATGACTATTGGGACGATAAGGTGAGGCACAGTGTGCTCGTAGATAGCGGCGCGCATATTCTTTTATATGGAATGGGCGAGCGAAGCATCGTTGAAGTTGCGAATGCGCTAAAAAGCGGCCAATCGACCGACAGCATAACCAATGTCGCCGGCAGCTGCTATATGACAACCGATATTTCGCACATCGATAATCCCGTAATACTGCCTTCATACATGAAGGTAGCCGAAGATAAGCGCGCTTATGCGGAGGCATACA
>CAYJPI010000473.1:0-1525 GCA_964372005.1 uncultured Oscillospiraceae bacterium
CGCACCGTTTTCCATGTGACCTATCGCCCCTTCGACGAAGTAACCTACGCAGTCTGCTTGTGTAACTTATACACTAAAAAAATAATGCTTGAATATGTTCCATCGCGGATCAAACTGTTACTTCTCATATATATGCGTTCCTCTCTAAAAATAAATCCTTAAATTTCATTTTTATCTCGATATCGTCATTCCCATGCACCAATACCTTTTCGACAAACGCGTGAGCCATTTCATGCGTCAACTTATCAGTCTGAATGTATGTGCGCAATGTGCGATTTAATAGAGCGGAATCATCGTCCCGTTTTTCTTCCATATCGCTTTTCAAGCACTCCCATTCAATGATTTTTTCCTGCAATTCTTCTTTTTTGGTGATGTATTGCTCCTTCGATATAATCCCCTCGGCATACTTATCATAAAGACGCAATTTGGCTTGTTTTAACCCATTAAGCTTGCTCATCACATCACTTAAATTAACTTCGGGTTTCTCCACATTTACTTGTTCTTTTCGTGCAAGCGCGATGAATTGCATAATCGCAATATAAACAAGCTGTTCGATGTGCGCTTCATGCAGGTCTTGAATATGGGGGCAATGCTTGTTGCTTCCGCTAACGGCATTGTGACACCGAAAAACATATCTTTTGCCGACTTGTATGCGCCGCATCAGATACTTGCAATGTCCGCATCGAAGCAATCCTCTGAGCGGATATTGCTTGTACTCACGCGTCTTATTCATCTTCATCGATCGAATTAGCTCCTGTGCCTGCTCAAACTCATCACGCGTTACAATGCCCTCATGTGCATCATTGATGATTATCGGGTCTTGCCGAATATAATTGTTGGAATTGTAACTTATCTTCTTTTTTGTGCCGCCAACCAAGTCCCCAGCATACACTCGCGCACGCACAATACCATGCACCTTGCTTGCATTCCATGTCGCGGTTTCAAGCATGGTATCGTGCTTCTTGTCATTTGGGTTAAGCTGTTTGTAATACTGCCCTTTAGTCGGGAATCCTTGATCGTTTAATATAACGGCGACTTCCGATGTTGATTTCCCATTCAAAATCAAATCGAAAATCATTCGCACAATCCTACCGGAGTATTCATCTATTATGAGTTTGTTCTTATCGGTCGGGCTTTTTTTGTACCCGAACGGAGCATGACTGCCGATGAATTTACCTTGCTTCATCCTTTGCTTTTTCGCACTCGATACCTTTAGCGATAAATCCTTACTGTAAGCGGCATACACGATGTTTCTCATCACCATTTCCATGCCACCCGTCGTGCCCTTGTATGAATCGCTGTCGTAATTATCGTTTATGGATATGAAGCGGACACCCAAAAAGGGGAACACACATTCCAAGTAGTTCCCGGCTTCGATGTAGTCCCTAAAGAACCTCGAAAAATCCTTTACGCAAATGATGTGTATTTCGCCTTTTTTAACGGCTTCCATCATATTCGTAAGATTCGGCCTGTCCGAATTTATGCCAGAGAATCCATCATCGACGAACTCGATTCGCTTGCACTT
>CAYJPI010000474.1:0-1511 GCA_964372005.1 uncultured Oscillospiraceae bacterium
GGATACTGAGCATGGACGATATGACCAATGCACAGCTCAAGCAAATTATTGAAAAAATTGTGGTGGACGAGCATGGGAATATCGATGTATACTTAAAGATATTAGGCAACATAGCATTGGATGAAAGCGTTCCCGTTAGCAACAACCGTACACAAAGACGTTTCAGAGCGCCTATTGTACGTCGATCCATCTCTTGCGCGTGATGTGCGGCGTGTGCTCGATGTTAATAAGGCAGAAAGACATATCCGTGGAGGACAGGCGACTTATCGCAAATACAAAGGAGAGTAAAAACTCTGTTTACAATGAAAAATATGTGTTATACTATTCTTGATTAAATGATTTCGATGCAATTTGAAATCCTCAAGGAACATGTATAATATTTAAGAGAATACATTTCGATAAAAGCGCGAAAAGCGCATGAAAGCAGGCATTATGCAAACTACTTTGGTTATTTTGGCGGCCGGAATGGGCAATAGATACGGTGGACTCAAGCAGATCCAGCCGGTGGATGATGAGGGGCATTTGCTCATCGATTTTTCGATTTATGATGCCCTAATGGTTGGCTTTACCGATATCGTATGCATAATTAAGGAAGAACTGCGCGAAACCTTCGATGCGGCGCTCCTTTCACGCATTGATGTGCCCGTGCGCTACGCATTCCAGTGTATGGATGAATGCGCTCCGGTTGGAAGGGTTAAACCGCTCGGAACTACACATGCGCTATTATCCTGCAAGGATATAGTGAAAAATCCATTTGCGGTGATCAATGCAGATGATTACTATTCTAGAGATGCATTGAAAACCATGCAAGACTTTTTGTGTTCTTCAAGGGCACCGGGAGAATATGCGATGGTAGGGTATAAGCTTGAAAATGCCCTCCCCGCTAAAGGTGAGGTAACACGAGGAATTGCACAGACGGATGAAACAGGCTACCTTCGCTCTGTGAACGAATGCAAGCATGTGTTCATGAGCGAAGACGGACCGGCCGTGATTAAGTGTGGTGAGGTAGTGAGCCTTTCCCCTAACTCGCCCACATCGATGAACCTGTGGGGGTTCGGCGAAGAGGTTATGGAAGCATTATCGATGCATTATAAAATCTTCTGTGAAACCGATTTGATTGATAATCCCATGAATGCAGAGTGCATCTTGCCGACAAGCGTGCAGTTCATGCTCGAAAACGACCGGGCAAAAGTGCGAGTGCTAGACTGCGATGCAAAGTGGTTTGGAGTAACGCATAAATCCGACCATGAAGGTGTAGCGAGATCGATTCAGGAATTAAAACGAAACGGCATATACCCGAATAAACTATGGAAATAATAAACCACCCATTTTTGCGCTAAAATTTATGGCGTAAAAATGGGTGGTCAATTTTATATCTATCCCCCTCTCGGCCGTGAAACGGCCGAGGGAATGGGGTAAGGGGACGTGTCGCAGTATGCACCTTCGTTGCATGGCTTCGAGCTTTCCACACCGTTTGCCTGTTCGCATAGCTCACGGTCGGCAAACGGCGC
>CAYJPI010000475.1:0-1510 GCA_964372005.1 uncultured Oscillospiraceae bacterium
GCGGCATGCCTAAAGGGTTAATGTTCGCCGAAAAATCCATCGGCCATACGCCCGATTTTTTGTAATGGGTGTAGATGTCGCCTCCGTGTATCGTCATAGTATATACCCCACTAAGGTGATAATCATCATAGATATGATTACTCTAATTAAGATGAGGATCATCGCCGATATAATAACTCCAAGCCATGATGTTGCCAACATCAATTTGTTCGCCCTCGATATGTCCTCGGCTTCAATCTCTCGCGTAGCATCACCTATTGTCGGTTTGTATACTTTTTTTCCAAAGTAAACTCCATCACCGCCAAGTTGTATCCCGAGCGCGCCTGCGCACACGGATTCAGTTTGTGCGGAATTCGGGCTTTTGTGATTCCTTCTGTCACGCTTATATATTTTCAATGCACCCTTCGCGCTGTACCCCAAAAATGCAGATGCAAGAATCATAAGCCATGCCGCAATTCGTGCCGGTATGTAATTTGCCGCATCATCAATTTTAGCGGCCGCTCGGCCGAACAGTATGTAGCGATCGTTTTTATAGCCAATCATGGAATCCATTGTGTTTATTCCTTTATATAGAAATGCCAGCGGTGCTCCTCCTATCAACATGAAAATGAGCGGCGCGATAACCCCATCGGTGGTGTTTTCCGCTACGGTCTCCACCGTTGCCCTTGCAATTGCCGGTTCATCAAGGTTCTCGGTTTCGCGGCCGACTATCATCGATAGATTAAACCTCGCTGCTTCAATGTCATCGTTTTTAAGCGAATGATATACGCGCATGCTTTCATTTTTCAGCGATGTCGCGGCAAAGATTCTAAAGCAAAACCATGTTTCAACCGCTATTGACAGTATCGGATTTATCGCTGTAAGCACCCCAAGTATCGAATATGGTACAAAGAAGCACACAAACATCACGGTGCACGCAAGTAAAAGCCCTCCCCAAAATTGATGCATTCTCCCATACAGCTGTTTTTCAAGCCACGATATGAGCTTGCCTATGTACAAAATCGGATGCGGCAAATTTTTCGGATCTCCGAACGCGCAGTCGAGCAAAAAGCCGCCCGCAATAATAAATAATAGGCTCATAGCATTTCCTTTCGGTTTGGAATTATTGTTTATTCCTCATCGTATTTTTCGTACTTATCAATCTGCATGCCTGTGAAGCTTTGCATGGTATCATAAACCACCATCGCCATATCAAATATCGGGAAGGCCATAACCGCACCCGTTCCTTCTCCCAAGCACATATGTAGATCCAATATCGGATCTACCTTAAGGGCATCGAGCACATGCTTTCCCGCCGGCTCATATGAGATGTGGCTTGCAAACATGAAATCTCGAGCTTGCGGTGCGATTTTGATTGCACAAAGCGCCGCTGTCGATGATATCAACCCGTCAATTATAATGGGTACGCGATATGTGGCGCCGCCTAAGAACACGCCTGTAAGCGCAGCGATGTCAAGGCCGCCCACCTTGGAGAGAACATCAATCGCGTCGTTATTATTTATCTCGTGGC
>CAYJPI010000476.1:0-1507 GCA_964372005.1 uncultured Oscillospiraceae bacterium
CATATGCACCGCCGCCTGCACCTCCTGCGCAGTAAGGGGGGAATGCTTCGCTCAAAAACGGCCTTGTCGATATGCCCGACGGTACAAAATCCGCATTATCTCCGCCTCCGCTCCCCCTTATCGAACCCGCTATTCCATTACCCACCTGCATATCAAGATAACTCGTCGTCCCTCCCGGCTGCGATGGTAGTTCCCTATACATCGTTGAAAAGGATGTGTTTTGTATCGATGCAAATGCATCCGTCGTTCCCACTCCCCCACTTCCGATGATTACCGTTCCGCTCTCTATCGGGACAGCATTAAATTGCCTTAAAAATCCGCCATCTCCTCCTTTAGCCGTCGGTGCATCGCTTGCAATTCTATAAGGCCCATTTAGTTTTCCGTGGGAACTCCAACCGCCGCTACACATCCAAATATCCCCTACATATGTTCCCGAAACCGTGAGCATCCCCGATGATTCCAATGTATACACGACATATGCCTCATCGTCCATGCTCACCACTTGCCTTTTCATATTTTGCGTATAGTCAATCTTCGGCCATATCACTTGCCCGGTTGCACCTTTTGGGAAATTGTCAAAAATGAAATGCATACTTACCTCCCTAATACCAGAAGCTTGCAATCGCTACCGGGATGTCCACATCGGGGGGATCTTCAAACATCGATATTGCGGCGTAGTAGCCATTGTCAATCAGCTCCACCCTTTCGCAATATAGCCCGGTTTCCAGCGCTTTTTCGCGTGTTTGCTCGCTCACACTCTCGCTTAGCGCCAAAAAAATCAACATCGGCACGCTCGTGTCGCCCACAACCGCATCGGCAAAGCGTATGTTTTGTTTTTTGTCCACCCAACTCGATGCAAGAAGCGTCGTTTCAAATATCCTCGGCGGCGGCATAGCCCCTATCGACGTGGGCGTAATCGCATCCTCACCGCCCGATGAATGCCGCTGTGAGTGCGGCTCCATCCCACGCAATATCAGCTCCTCAAAATTATCGGCCGCAACGTTCGCCGCGTCGGTCGCTTCCACAACCGCCATCCAAGCAGTTTCTCGCTTTTCCTCCTGTACTTGCCTATCCGCTTCCGCCAAAGTACGCATATTTTCCTTCGCTATGCGCTCAATCTCAGCTGTATTTCGTTCGCTTTCCGCCGCACTCGCCGATGCACTCATCGCCTCAAACCCATCCTCGAGCGTCTCGGTTCTTCTAAGCGCATCGGCAAGCAAAGGCCATTCATTGGTAGATGATAACGTAGCCTCATTCACAAGCCCTCGCCTGCATGTAAAATTGAACTTAGCGCTCGTCACAAGCACATCCTTTTGCGCCCCGGAATACACCTGCAATTCACATTCCACCATGCCCGGAGCAAATGAAGCGGTGTACAGCTCGATTGTAATCTCATTGTTCGATGCACCGCCAACCGTCACGCCACTACCCTCATTGTCCTGCTCCACCGTCCTGTCACCTGCAGAAAATATCGCCATAACACGACAGCCCGTCAAATTGACGGGCT